>NZ_BAAABH010000024.1:0-53284 GCF_054767855.1 Clostridium sp. CTA-19
AATTTTATTGATAAGCTTTCGGTTTCACTGTGAAAATAACTTAAGGAAATTATACTTCGGTACGCCTGTCCTTCTTGTTATGGCTGCACATTTTGAATTTAGCTTTAGTTAGATTTATATCTTCAATTCAACATTTATGCCCTTAAATTGAAAAGAAACTGGAATCCAGTTTCAACCTTAACTCTTAACTATTAATTCTTAACTCTTAACTATTTATAAGGGACTGGCTAACTTCTCTTACTTATTGTAACTAAATTTAAATAGCTACTATCTATTTTATGGGTATACACCATTCGCGCCTGTCCCATTTGTTACGGCTGCAAAACTGAATTTTAGCTTTTCTTAGTTTTATCTCTCAAACTCAAATTTTACTCTATTAAATTGAAATAAACTAGACTAAAATCCAGTTTCCTCCTTAACTGTTAACTGTTAACTCTTAACTAACTAAACTCCAGTTTCTTCCATCATTGTCAATTGTCCTTTGTCAAATGTCAATTCCTAATTAATTGTCCTTAACCATATTTGCAATGAATATTTTTTACATAAAAAAAGAACTTGAGATGTTCTCAAGCTCTTTATATTTATATCAATTTTATTTGTGATAATCATAGAAACCTTTTTTAGTTTTTCTTCCAAGGTATCCAGCTCTAACATATTTTCTTAATAAACTGTTTGCTCTGTATTTAGAGTCTCCAGTTTCTTTATACATAACTTCCATTATTGCAAGACATATATCAAGTCCTATTAAGTCACCTAATGCTAAAGGTCCCATTGGATGGTTTGCTCCAAGCATCATTGCTTTGTCTATATCTTCTACAGTTGCTATACCTTGGTCTAATATTCCAACTGCTTCATTTATCATTGGGATTAATATTCTATTTACTACAAATCCTGGACCTTCTTTTACTTCTACAGGGTCTTTTCCTATATTTTGTGTTAATTCTTTAACTGCGCTAAATGTTTCATCTGAAGTTGCCATACCTCTTATGATTTCAACTAATTTCATTATAGCTGCTGGGTTAAAGAAGTGCATTCCTATAACTCTATCAGGTCTGTTTGTACAGCTAGCTACTTCTGTTATTGAAAGTGAAGAAGTATTTGTAGCAAATATTGTTTCTGGCTTACAGATTTCATCTAACTTACTGAAATAATGTCTTTTTGTTTCCATATTTTCAGCTATTGCTTCAATAATTAAATCAACATCTTTAACATCATTCATATCTAATGTTCCGTTGATTCTTCCTAAAATTTCACCTTTTACGTCTTCTGTAATTTTACCTTTAGTCACTAATTTAGTTAAAGTTTTATTTATACCTGCTAAATTTACATTTTGGAATTTATCCATATTTCTTACAAGCATTGTAACTTCATAACCTTTTGTAGCAAGTACTTGAGCTATTCCAGCTCCCATAGTTCCGGCACCGATTATACATATTTTTTTCATAACAAAACCCCCCAATTTTTAGTTGAAGCTGTTTAAATATATGACCCACTTAAAAATCCAATAGCTTATAAGTGCCCGATATACAAAACAACTAACTTAAACCTTATTTTTTTAAGTTTGTATTATTTTTAACTATCATAGATAAAACTTAATGATAATTAATAATCGATAATCAAAAATAAAATTTTTGATATTTTTTAAATAATTTTTATATTATTAACTTATTAATTATCTATTATTAACTACCATGTTCATTACTATTTATATAATCTTTTGAGCATATTATTACAACTCTTTATAAGAATTGTATATTTAACCTAATGTTTATTCTTTATTTTTTAACTAATTTATAAAAATTTTATGTGTTTTTTAGATTTTAAAGTGAGTCTTTATTTAAATCCATTTAATTATTTTTCATATGCTTAATTTTTAAAGATGGAATTTAGGAATAATTCCTAAATTCACATCTTATTTGGTTATTATAAAAGTGTTATATTAACCACTTATTATTTCATAGCTTTTAATTGTTGAACTAATTCTGGAACGATTTTTTGATAGTCTCCAACTAATCCAACGTCAGCAACTTGCATTATTGGCGCATCAGCATCTTTATTGATTGCTATTATATAGTTACTATCTTGCATTCCAGCTAAATGTTGGATAGCTCCAGATATACCACAAGCTATATATATTTGAGGTCTTACTGTTTTACCAGTTTGTCCAACTTGTAGTGCTTTATCTATCCAGCCATTATCAACAGCTGCTCTTGATCCTGATAAAGTTCCGCCGATTTCATCAGCAAGTTCTTTTAATATATCAAAGTTTTCTTTGCAGCCTACTCCTCTACCACCAGATACTAATATATCAGCTTCGATTATGTCAGCTACTTCTTTTAATATTTTCTTAACTTCTAAAACTTGAGTTCTGATATCAGATTTTTCTAATTTGAAAACAGCTTTTTCTATTTTAACTTCTTTGTTTGTATCTTTTTCAAGTTTTTCGAAAACTCCAGGTCTAACAGTAGACATTTGTGGTCTATTGTCTCCACACATGATAGTAGCCATTAAGTTACCACCAAATGCAGGTCTAGTCATTAATAAGTTTTTGTTTTCAGGATCTATATCAAGTGCTGTACAGTCAGCAGTTAATCCTGTTGATAATCTAGCAGCAACTCTTGGACCTAAGTCTCTACCTATAAATGTTGCTCCTATGAATATTACTTCTGGTTTATGACTATTAGCTAAATCAGTTATAACTTTTGCATATCCATCAGTAGTATAATGTGCAAGTTCTTCTTTATCAGCTAATAAAACTTTATCTGCTCCATAAGCAGTTAATTCTTTAGCCATACCTTCAACATTATGTCCTATTAATAAAGCTGTAAGTTCAACTCCTAATTTGTCAGCTATTTCTCTACCTTTTCCTAAAAGTTCTAATGAAACTTTTTGTAATTCTCCGTCTCTTTGTTCTGCAAATACCCAAACACCTTTGTAATCTGCTATATTCATGGTTTTACCCCTCCTATTTTTCCTACTAAATTAAGTGTTTCTCTTTTAGTTTACCTATTGCAATTGAAGCTGCTTCTTTTGGTGAAACTGTAAATATTTCACCTTCTCCTTTAGCTTCTTTAGCCCAAGATTTTTTAACCTTTGTAGGTGAACCTTTTAATCCTAGAAGGGCTACATCTACATCTATATCTTTAGCAGTCCATACTTTTATTTCTTTATTTCCTAATTCGAATATATTTCTTATATTCATATATCTTGGTTCATTTAAAGTTTCTATTGCTGTTAATAGAACTGGTGTTTTAACTTTGATGTATTCATATCCATCTTCCCAAGCTCTTCTAACTTTTAATCCCTCTTCTAAAACGTCAACTTCTTCAACGTATGTTATTTGTGGTAAATCTAAATGTTCTGCAATTTCAGGTCCAACTTGTGCAGTATCTCCATCAATTGCTTGTCTTCCAGCAAATATTACATCATATTCTAATTTTTTGATTACTCCAGCTAATGCATGTGATGTAGCTAAAGTATCAGCACCAGCGAAAGCTCTGTCTGTTACTAATATTGCTTCATCAGCTCCCATTGCTAAAGCTTCTTCTAAAGCTTTTTGAGCTTGTGGAGGTCCCATTGTAACAACAGTTACATGAGCACCGTGTGAATCTTTTAATCTTAATGCTTCTTCTAATGCACTTTTATCATCTGGATTTATTATTGAAGGAACACCATCTCTTATTAGAGTTCCTGTTTTTGGATCTATTCTAACTTCAGTTGTATCTGGAACTTGTTTTATACAAACAACTATTTTCATCGTTAATTACCCCCTATTTTACAAGACTTCCTGCAATAACCATTTTTTGAACTTGAGAAGTACCTTCATAAATTTCAGTTATTTTAGCATCTCTCATCATTCTTTCTACAGGATAGTCTTTAGTATATCCGTATCCACCAAAGATTTGAACAGCTTTAGTTGTAACATCCATAGCTGTATTAGCAGCAAATAATTTAGCTCTTGCAGCTTCTACTGTGTATGGTAGCTTACTATCTTTGTTATAAGCAGCTTTATAAACTAATTGTCTAGCAGCTTCTATTTGAACATCCATATCTGCTATCATCCATTGAAGACCTTGGAATTTAGATAATGATCTTCCGAATTGTTTTCTTTCTTTCATGTAAGCTACAGCTTCGTCTAAAGCACCTTGTGCAATTCCTAAAGCTTGAGCAGCTATACCAATTCTTCCTCCATCCAATGTTTTCATTGCGATTTTGAAACCTTGTCCTTCTTTTCCAAGTAAGTTTTCTTTTGGAACTATACAATCTTCAAATACTAATTCTGTTGTTGAAGAAGCTCTTATACCTAATTTTTCTTCAACTTTTCCTATTGAAAATCCTTTGAATTCTTTTTCAACTATAAATGCTGAAATTCCTCTTGTTCCTTTAGATTTATCTGTCATAGCGAATACTATAAATGTATCTGCAACTCCACCGTTAGTTATGAATATTTTAGAACCATTTAATATATAGTTATCTCCATCTAGAACAGCAGTTGTTTGTTGTCCTGATGCATCTGTTCCTGCGTTAGGTTCAGTTAAACCAAATGCTCCTATTTTTTCACCTTTTGCAAGTGGTGTTAAATATTTTACTTTTTGTTCTTGAGTTCCGAACATATCTATTGGAGATGCACATAATGAAGTATGTGCTGATAAGATAACGCCTGTTGTACCACAAACTCTTGATAATTCCTCAACAGCCATAGCATAAGAAACGTTGTTTCCACCTGCTCCTCCAAATTCAGTTGAAAATGGAATACCCATCATATTGTATCTTGCCATTTTCTTTACATTTTCCATTGGAAATTCTTCTGTTATATCTATTTCAGCGGCAATAGGTTTTACATCTGTTTCTGCAAACTCCCTTACCATTTGTCTTACAAATTCTTGTTCCTTAGTTAATGAAAAATTCATATTCCCCATTCCTCCTATTTAATTTTTAAAAGGCTAATTTTTTTATTTTTTTAAACTTCAAACTTGATTTTCCATTACAATTACGTATTAAAATAAGTTAAAGGATTACATATTTTTAAAGTTTTTATCCCTTTTCTCTAAAAACGCTTTCATACCTTCTTTTTGGTCATAAGTACTAAAACACATACCAAAAGCTTCTGATTCATAATTTAATGCACTATCAATGTCCATTTGCATACCTTTGTTTATTGCTTCTTTACAAAGTTTAACTGCTACTGGTGCATTGCTACATATTTGTTTTGCCATATTCATAGCTTCTTCCATTAAAACTTCTGGTTCTACAACCTTATTGATAAGGCCTATATTAAATGCTTCTTCTGCTTTTATTATGTTAGCTGTGAATATCAACTCTTTAGCTTTGCACTCTCCCACAAGTCTAGCTAATCGTTGAGTTCCACCAAAACCTGGTGTTATTCCAAGGCCAACTTCTGGTTGTCCAAACTTAGCTTTTACTGATGCGATTCTAATATCGCAAGCCATAGAAAGTTCGCAACCTCCACCTAGAGCAAAACCGTTAATAGCAGCAATAACAGGTTTGTCCAAAGTTTCTAATCTTCTGAAAACTCTGTTTCCAAGTATTCCAAAGGCTCTTCCTTCTAATGCATTTAACCCTTCCATTTCTGAAATATCGGCTCCTGCAATAAAAGCTTTACCTTCCCCAGTTAAAATAACAGCATAAATCTCATTGTCTTTTTCAATTAAATCAATAACATTGTCCAACTCTTTTAAAGTTTCTGAATTTAAAGCATTTAATGCCTTAGGTCTATTAAATTTTACAATACCTATGTTTCCATCCTTTTCAAGGATAATATTTTTAAATTCCATAATGCTGTCCCCCATGAATATTTTCCCACAAATTGTTATATAATTCACAATTTTTACTAAAAATAATAATTGAAGTCCATCAACTTCAATTACTATTATATCCTCACTGGTATATATTTGCAACATAAGTTGATGATTTTTTCTGAATTATTTTAATTAATTATTAATTTTAGTAATTTTATTTGTTTTAAAAATTAAAACAATTTGTGTTTTTCTTTAACAATGTAAAGGCTCTACACACTTTATCAGCATATTCTTTAATTAAGATTAGTACAGAAAAGTTTTATAAAACCTGATTTTCATTACATCTCATTAAATAATGTATGATTTATTTTTTTTATTATGTATTAAAATTCTTTCATTTTTTAAACATTTTGTGTATTTATTAACAAAATATTTACTTTTATTTTTTAACCTTAAATCTCTTTTTTTCTACAAAAAGTGAAAAAGATCATCTTAATTTCAGTTTTTAGTTTTGATGACCTTTTCACAAAAATTATTCAGTTATTTTACTTTCATTTAGTAAATAACTTAAAGTCATTAAACTTTCGCTTAAATGAACATTTTCTACTATTACATCATTTGGCACTTTTAAATCTACTGGTGCAAAATTCCATATAGCTTTAATTCCTGATGATGTTATAATATCGCAAACTCCTTGCGCTCTTTCTTTTGGAACACAAATTATTGCAATATCCACTTCATTATTTTTAATAAAGCTTTCTAAATTATCTATATCTTCTATAGATACATCTCTTATTCTTAAACCAATTAATTTAGGATTTATATCAAATATTGCCTTTAAATCAAAGGACATTCTTTGAAAATAAGTATAATTTGCTATAGCTTGCCCTATATTACCTGCACCTATAATTATTGTGTTATATTCTTTATCTAATCCTAAAATTGAAGATATTTGTGCTAATAGTTCCTTTACATTATAGCCATATCCTTGTTGACCAAAATCACCAAAACAATTTAAATCTTGTCTTATTTGCGATGCTGTAAACCCTATTTTTTCACTTAATTCATTAGATGATATTCTATCCACATCATTTTCTGCAAGTTCTTTTAAATATCTATAATATTTAGGAATTCTCTTTATAACTGCCATTGATATATTTTTCTTTCTATCCAAAAAAAACACCTCCAAAAATATATTTTTAAAAGGTAAATTTAATAAAATAATCGTCTATGATTATTTCAAATCTTTGTACCTAATCACAAAGATTCTTTCCTTTTTACTTTTAAATTGTATCTATAATAATTAAATCTAATATAGGTCTCAAAATAATATCTTAACTTATACATTTTAAAGTTTAGAAGCATGGTTATAGGATTCCAATATAACCTTTTAAATTATTCATTAAAAATTTTGGACACCTTTCAAAGTGAGTACATACTCAATAATGTCTAAAATTTTAAAATATATATAAACTAAAATTTTTCTATATTTTATAGGATTCCAAGTTGACTTTTAAAATTACCCATTCCAAAATTTGGATATCTAAAATAGTGAGACATGCTCTGAATCACTTAGAATTCAACACTACATTTTGTATGAAAATATTTTAAAGTTATTGAATAAATTTAAATTCGAGCTTGTTTCCCTATATCAATAAGTTTAAATTAGAGTTGTTTCACAAATATTTCAATTTAATTATTGCTCGATTAAAGTTTATTTTACAATTTTACAGAATTATAGTATTACTTTATTCATATATTATGTAAAATAATATTTTTTATTTTATAATTGTAAGTTTCATTTCAAAATTATTGTATCCATATTTAATAATATGTATAATTTAAATCTAAAAATTTATATAGTAAGACCATAATTAATAAAATATCGTTTATATTTTACCATATTACTTGAAATTTGTTTATATATATTTTCAAAATTGTTTCATTCTTTTCTTTATTTTCTCAATATTCACCTTGTTTTTTCAATAAATTTAAACATTTATATATAAATCTTAATTTTTTTGTTATTTATTAAACTAATCCCAATGCATCAAATTTTAATTTTAAAATAGACGAAACACATACTATAAATATATGTTTCTAAATAGAAATATACCTTAACTATACCTATTTTCCATTTATTTATACATTAATTTAAATTAGTCATTATATCTTAATTAAATAATTAAGATGCAAATTTTTGTACAAATTAAAAGAAACATAAAAATTATTGGTTTTAACATATAAAAAAACTTTTAGTATTACTATAAGTATAGCAAATAGTTATTATATTACCTATTTACTATATACTTTATCACTTTAACTGCATTTTTACATAACTGATTTAGATTAATTTAAATTTAAAAGAAACTGGACTAATCCAGTTTCTTCATAAATTCTTAATTATTATAAATTCTCTTCCCATTCTTCATATAAGTTAGATAATAATTCTTCCTTTTGCCCTAATAATTCATTTACCTCTACACTTTTTTCTGGATTAGAATATACTTCTTCTTTGCAAAGTAATTCTTGAAGCTTTTCTATTTCACTTTCTGTTGTTGCTATTTTTTCCTCAAGATTTTTTAAATACTTTTGAACTTCTCTTTGTTTTTTCTCTTCTTCTCTTTTTTTCTTTTTATCTAATTTCATTTGAGTTTTCGTAATTCCACTACCTTGTTCTTCTTGTTCAAATCTTAATGGATTATTTTTTTTCTCTATATAATAGGAATAATTTCCTAAATACTCTTTTATTCCATCTTCATTAAGTTCAAAGATTTTATCTACTACTTTATTTAAAAAATATCTATCGTGAGATATCACAAGTACTGTTCCATCATAAGATAATATAGCATCTTCTAAAGCTTCTCTTGAAACTATATCTAAATGATTTGTAGGCTCATCTAGAAGTAAAAAGTTATTTTGCGATAGCATAAGTTTTAGAAGGTTTATTCTACATTTTTCTCCTCCACTTAACTTTTCAATCTTTTTAAATACATCGTCACCTCTAAATAAAAATGCTGCAAGATATGTTCTTATTTCGGTTGTGGTTAATTCAGGGAAATCATCCCAAACCTCATCTATTATTGTTTTATTTAACTCTAAATTAGATTGTTCCTGATCGTAATAACCTATGTTTACATTTTTACCTAATACCTTAGTTCCACTATTGGGTTGTATTTCGTCCATTATTATTTTAAATAATGTAGTTTTCCCTCTACCATTTTCACCTATAAGTGCAATTTTATTTTCTCTTTTTATATCCATATTAACGTCTGTAAATAATACTTTTTCCCCATAACTTTTGCTTAATTCTTCAACATATAAAACATCATTTCCACTTTTTATTTTAGTTTCAAAATTAATTCTAGATGCCTTTTGATCTTTATGTGGTGCTTCTATTCTTTCAATTTTATCTAATGCTTTTTGTCGACTCTCTGCTGCTTTAATACTTTTTTCACGGTTAAAAGACTTATATTTTTGAATTATTTCTTCTTGTCTTTTAATCTCTGCCTGTTGCAAACTAAATGCTTTTAGTGCCACTTCATAATTTTTCTTTTTCAAATCTATAAATGCTGTATAATTTCCATTATATATTTCAGCCATACCATGTGATATTTCTATAGTTTTATTAGTAACTGCATCTAAGAAAAATCTATCGTGGGAAATTATAACAATGCTACCCTTGTAGCTTTTTAAATATTCTTCTAACCATTCTATAGCATCTAAATCTAAATGGTTTGTTGGCTCATCTAAAAGTAATATTTCTGGCTTTCTAAGTAAAAGCTTACAAAGAGCTACTCTAGTCTTTTGACCACCGCTTAATATGTTTATTGACTTTTCAAAATCTCCTTCAAAAAATCCTAGTCCTTTTAAAACTCTGCTTATTTCACCTTTATAAGTATATCCACCTCTATGCTGATATAACTCTGTTAAAGTTGTATAATCCTTTATTAACTTATTATGATAATCAGCTTTAGCCTCGTCATATGGTTCATTCATTTTTTCTTCTAATGTCTTCATCTTTCTTTCCATATTTAAAAGTTCTTCAAAGACTAATAGTAATTCACCATATATGGTATTATCTGACTCTAGCGATAGATTCTGAGATAAATACCCTACTTTTTTACTTTTATCTATAAAAAGTTCTCCACTATCATATTCCATCTGTGAAGTTAGTATTTTAAATAATGTAGACTTACCTGCTCCGTTGGCCCCTATAAGACCTATCTTTTCTCCTTCATTAATACTAAAAGTAATATCTTTTAAAATAACATCTATTCCAAAACTCTTATGAATTTTATTACAACTTAAAACTATCATTGTTTTTTCTCCTTTACTATAGTAATGCTAATTTGTATATATTTAAATTCCTACTTTATCAATTGTAGGTAACTGTTTTTTTACGCATAATTATATTTTACTATAATACCATTATTTTTTACATTACTTTATTTGTTTAGTTAATATTTTGATATAAAATTAAAAACATTAACTTCGATTTGTATGTATTACTACTCACTTCGTTCATACTAATACTAAACGTACCTTTAAATCTACAAAAATAAAACTTCTAAATAAGTAATTATCCAAGATTTTTATGCCATCACAAGAGGGACAGGTTCGTTTGTATCTATTTTCTTCGTTTAAACTATAGATTCCACAATTGCTGTATTCCCATAATAAAATAAGTGAAGAACCAGTACCCCTATTTGGGTTTTAGTGAAATTTTTAAACAAGCAATTGCCCCTAGTGTTGACTCCATTACAAATGGGACAGGCACGGTAAGTTTATTTTCTTCACTAACATCTGATGCTCTCCTAAATTTATATTACTAACACAATAGCTCAAAGCCAGTCCCGAACAATTCCAAAGAAACTGGCAGTCCAGTTTTAACCTAAACTCTTAACTGTTAATTTTTAACTCTTAACTAACTAAGGGACTGGCTAACTTTTTTATTTATATAACTAAATTATAAGAGCTACTATCTATTTTATGGAACTACATTAGTCGTGCCCGTCCCATTTGTTACGGCTGCAACCCCTGAATCTAACTTTGTTTAATTTAATATCATAAACTTAGAATTTACTCCCTCTAATTCAAAGAAACTGATACTTCAGTTTCAACCTAAATTGTCAAATGTCCATTGTCCATTTTCTAAGACTCTCTACCTCAACTAACCAATCAATATTACAAGTATCACTTCCACCACAAGAGGGACAGACGCGTAATTGGTTACTTTACTATCCTTTAGGCTTGATACTTTTGTTAATTTTAGTTTCTCTCCAATACTGCTCCAAGTCGGTCCCCAACATCTACGCAGCAAAGCTGCTATCTTAAGGACCGGCTTTAATTGCTTTAGATTTTATTGATAGCCTTTCGATTTCACTGTGAAAATAACTTATGAAAAATATACTTAGGTACGCCTGTCCTTACTTGTTATGGCTGTGAACTTTGAATGTAACTTAATTTAATTTAATTTCTTAAATTTAGAATTTACTCCCTTAAATTCTAAAGAAACTGGTAGTCCAGTTTCAACCAACATTGTAAATTGTCCTTTGTCCATTATCAATTTTTAACCCAATTGTCCATTGCCAATTTTTTTAACTCTTTCCACTAAAAAAAGCCCCGAAGGGCTCTTTTTTGTTATCTAACTACTTGTAATTTTAATTCTGTTTCATTTCCATTACTATCTACAGCTTTTAGTAATATAAAGTCTCCATTTTTAACATCTTTCACATCTACTGAGAAGTCATATCCGTTTACTTCTGGTCCAACAGGTGTTGGATAATCTGATACTTTAATAAGTTCACCATTTACATAGAACTTATAACCCCATAGATTATCATAAACCCTTCCTTTTAATGTAACAACATCACTAGTTGCAGTTATCTTATTATCTACTACTTCTGGACTTTCTATTTCTATTACTGGTTTAATAGTATCACAGCTAATTTTATATGCATGATCTTGTAAAACCTTGCCATTATAATCTACAGCTTTAATATTTACTACATTTATTCCTTCACTTAATTGTAATGATTTAGAGAAATTAACTGTTCCATCATTATTTATAGCTAAATTAATTTTTTCTCCATTTATAATTAAGTCTTTTATTGGTCTATTTATCTTACCACTTATAGTATATTCATTTTGATTTACAGTGATTTGACCTTGACTAAATACTTTATCATCAAATGTTATTGATGCTGGTGGTATTTTTCCTACTGGTATAACAGTTGAAACTCCACCTAAGTTATTTGCATAATCAAATGCACCTATCTCTATTTGATTTAAAGTGTTAGCTTGCAATCCAGTTATAGTTTTGCTATAAAGTCCTGTCTTGCTATCATAAGTTGTTTCTGCATTAGTAGCTTCAACATTTAATGCCCCATTTATAACTACAGGGAATTGACCTTTTTCATTTACTCCAGATAACTCATCATTAGCTTTAAAGTAAAGTTTTATAGAACCATCTTCTAAATTTTCATATTTTGCGACCTCAACATTTGGTCCAACTGTATCAACTTTAACTGGCATTTCTACTACTTGCTCCTGTGCACTTTCATAATCTACTTTTAATTTAACTTTATAAGTGTAACTTCCATCTGAAACATTTACATAACTACCCTTAGATTTATCAAATACTTTACCATCCCAAGCTAACTCATCAGCTACTGCTGGAGCTTTTCCATCATTTTCTGAAATTATTTTCTTTGTATAATTTTCTGTAGTTCCTAAATTTCTAACTAATTTTCCATTTGCATCTACTATTTCTACTGATACTGATTTGGCATTTCTCATTAAATATAATGCTGGGTAAATTATGTCATTTACAGAATCCTCATTAGGACTTATAGCTATTTTAGAGCTATCATATTTATTAGTTTTATCTTCATTTTTGCCTACAATACCCATTATAGAATCTTCTGCATTAACTTTAGTAACAGCTAAGTTTTCAATTAATACGCCTGGATATTCCCCAGTTGCTTTTAATGTTTCAACTAATATATGCTTATCTTTATCCCATGCATTATTAGTTGTTATACTTTCCTTACCCCAATCACCATAGTATCCTAAATATGGTATTGCCAATGCTGGTACTTTTTCATTCTTAGGTGTAAATTTAATAAATCCTTCTAAATATCTATCTTCTGATAATCCACTGCCTATCTTTAATGTTACATCTACTTTAGCATTTCCCTTAGCTGGAACTTTAATTTTATCACTGCTAAATTCTAGACTAGCATCTTTTTTATTCAAAGCCTTATCTCTTATCATTTCACCATATTCAGTATTTTCATCTTGAGTTAAAACTCCACCTAACTCTTCAACTTTATATTCTATATCTTCACTACCATAGTTTGTTAAATCTAAAGTAAATGTAGCTTTATCTCCTCTTATTTCTTTAAGTGCAACAGATGCTTCCCCATTGTTTGTTACAGTAACTCTATTTCTTATAGCATCTTCAACTTGAACAAGTCCTGCACCTTGTCTTCTTGGAGAATAAGGAACATTCTTTAAAAATTTATCCATTTTAACACTTGAAGTATTCATCATTATATTTTTAGCATAATCTATAAGTTCTCTACCTTTAAGTTCTGGTGCATATTCTTTAATAGCTTCCATTAATAAAGCCATTGAACCTGCTGCATGTGGAGCTGCCATAGATGTTCCGCTCATAACCCCATGCTCACCTTCATTTAAAGTTGAGAAAATTTGTCCACCTGGTGCTGCCACTTGAGGTTTAAATTCTAAGCTAGGTGATGGACCCCAAGACGTAAAATCTGAGAAATCTGAACTATTACTGTTTTCACCTATAGCATTTTTTAAATCTCCATTAAATAAAATTGTATCTTTTTTCATAGCATTTAATAAATTTTTACCAGTAGTATTTCCTACACATATAGCTGGTATTTTAATATTTGGATCTGTAGCCATGCTTATAAGTGATTCATCACCATCTTTATTGTATATAATTATACCAACGGCACCGTTCTTTTGAGCATTTAGTATTTTATCAATAAAGAACAACTCACCTCTTTTTACAAGAGCTATGTTTCCCTTAGCATCTTTAAGTTCTTCTGGCTTTCCAAATCCACAATCAACTATTTTATGATTTTTATTAAACATATCTTTATAATTAACTTGATGATCTTTAAAGCTTCCTTCAGTTACAACTTTTCCTTTACCATCTTTAAATACAATCACTTGTTCTGCAACGTTACTATTTTCATAACTTGCAACCATTAATGCATCCTTAGCTAATGCAGGAGATCCTACAGTTATTTGATCATTTAACATGCCAAGTCCATAAGGATCTGTTGATGCAGAACTATTTCCTGCTGAAACTACAACCATAACCCCTGAATTTGTAGCTCTTGTAATTGCATCTTGAACTGGATCTGAATCCTCTCTATATCCTGATGGAGAACCTAAACTCATATTTATAACATCTGCACCTAATGTAACCGAATCATCTATAGCTGCTAATTGGTCATCTGAATAAGTATATTTTCCAAGTGGTCCATTAGAAAATATTTTCATAGCTAACAATTGAACTTCTGGTGCAACCCCTTTTACTGATTCATTAGTATCAATTAATTTATCATCTCCATCAGCACCAACTATCCCAGCAACGTGAGCACCATGAGGGCCTTTTGAATCCCTTAAATCTACTATTTGTTCATTTCTATCAGCATAGTTATATCCAAAAGGAATTTTTTCAGTAAAATAAGTATTAGCATTCTTATCAGCCTTTAAAATTCCACTTTCCTTAACTTTTTCAACTTCATCTTTCTTTAACTTCAATTTACTATTATCTTCTGGATTTTTGAAATCCTTATGTTTATAATCTATTCCAGTATCCAGTATAGCTACAACCATACCTTCACCTTTTAAACTATATTTTTTCCATACATCTTCTATTTGAGTAAGCTTCTTTGCACTATTCATATCTTCAGTATATTTTTGTGCTTCTGTAACTTTTCTTACTCCATTTACTTCTTCTATTTGTTTTATATCTTTTCTTTTTACCTCAGCGCTAAAACCATTAAATACATTAGTATAACTATGTCTTACTTCTACGCCTTCTATAGTTGCAACTTCATCTCTAACAGGTTTTTGAGCTGCTTCTACCTGACTAGATTCTTTTTCTGTTGGTCTTAATCCCTTAGGAATCATTTCTTGTGCTGACTTTCCATTGACTTCAACAATTACTCTAACAACTTCTTCCTGATTTTGATTATCTTTAAGTATAGTATCTGACTTTACTAACTCATTTTTAAAGTTGTTAATTATTTGTTCTTTACTCTCCACTGTTAATGGCATATTTAGAAGTTTTTCAACTTCTTCTGCCTTTGCCATACTTGGAATTGAACCTACTGTCAATGATGCTAACAGTGCAACTGTCATAACTTTTGATAAATTTTTTTTCAATTTGTTATTCATAAAAGACGATCCCCCCTTGAATCTTTACATATATTAAAAAGAAATCTCTTAAATTTAAGAGCTTCCTTAATATTCTTGACCATTACCCCTTTATATTTAGTTTTTATTCATATTCAACCTTATTACTTTCAACATATTGAAATAATACGTCTCCCTCCATTATTGGTTGAACTTCGCTTGTTGTTCCAACTATTCTTGCTCCAAAATTATCTCCAGTTTTAGTTATTTTTTTATATGTTATAGTTTGACCTTCTTTGAATTCCTTTTGATTTGAAACATCATATTCTAAAACTTTAATTTCACTTCCGTCGTAATTTAATTTTTTTAAAGATGTAACAATCTCCCCATTCTCATTTCTTTCATACTCTATAATATAAATCTCATCATTTTTTTTACTCTCTATAGCTTGTATAAAATTATCCATTAAATTCATATTTATAATTTCTTCTGAATATCCTTCTTTTATCTTAATTAAAAAATTTTTCTTTGTTGCATTCTTTATGCTATATTCTTCTTGAACAAACCCAGATACACCCTTTGTCTTATTATTTTTCATATAATAAATGCCTCCTATAATCACAACTATCAATATAGTTAAAATTATAATTAAACTTTTTTTATCTTTCACAAATTTACCTCCTATTTTTAACTACATTTTTTAAAAACATATAAAACTGATATACCTTTTTCAATTAATAAATATTAAAATCTAAATCTAAAATCATCCTTGAAATTATATACATTTTTCAAAAATTATATATAAATTATATTTATCTTCTTTACTCTTTATACCTTTTACTTTCACAGTAAATTATATAAACATTATACTTTAAAGTATTTTTTTTACAATACAATTAAAGAAAATTTTATCTTTCGTTCATTAATGATGTAATTTATTAGAAATCATTTTTTATATTACTAAAAATTGAATAAAATTATACATTTTACATTTTAAAATGATACTATCACTTCATATTTTTGTTTCTTCTTTAATTTTACTTTAAATTAAAGAAGAAATTGCAAAAGCAATTTCTTCTAAAACCTTTTTTGTTAACAAAAATATAATTATTAATTAACTTTTTGTTCTACTTCTTTATTTCGTAGTTTACCTTGTATTGATTTTCTATAACTACTTTGCCATTTGAATCTTTACATACAACTTTAACTACGTTTTCTCCCTCTTTTAATTTAACATCATACTTAAATATTATTTTCTCTGAATCGTCTTTTACTAATTCTACCTTTTCATTATTTATTGTCATTTCATTTATGCTTTCATTAACTTCTCCTGATATTTTGTAAACTTCATTATCTGATAAAACTTTATTTTCCGCAAAGTTCTTATCAGCAAAATTAATTAAGCCCTGTCTACCTTCTTCTTTAAGCTCTTGTTTAGGTTCTTCTTTTGATAAATCTATAGAAACTGTTCCACCGCCTAAATTATTAGCATAGTCTAAAACTCCTATTGTTATTTCATTATTACCACTTGGGTTTAATCCAGTTATAACCTTGCTATATAATCCAGTATTGCTGTCATATTCTACTTTAGCCTCTGTTGCATCCTTATTTAATTCTCCATTTATTAAAACTGGGAATTTAGCTCTATCTAAAATTCCTGATTCTTCATCTACTGCCTTAAAGTAAACTTTTACCTTTCCATCCCCAAGGTCTTCATATTTTTCAGCACTAAACCAAGGAGACTTAGTATCTACTTTTACTGGAATATCAACCATTTGATCTTTTGCTCCAATAAAATCTATTTTCATTTTTACTCTATAGGTGTATTGTCCATTTGATGCAGTTACAAATCTACCAGTAGAACTATTAAATACTTTTCCATCCCAAACTAAATTAGGAATAACTGTTGGAACTTGACCTTGTTCTGTAGATATTAAATTCTTTCTTAAATTATTAACTTCTCCTAAAGTTCTCACAACTTTTCCATTTGAATCTAAAATTTCTACTTTAACAGATTTAGCATTTCTCATTAAATATAATGCTGGATAAATAACATCATTAACTTTATCACCATTTGGACTTATTGCTATTTTAGATCCGTCATATTTATAAGTTTTATCAGGATTTTCTCCAACAACACCTAAAATATTTATAGAATCTTTACCAAGTCTTCTAACATTACTTAATGCTAAATTTTCTACTAAAACTGAAGGGTATTTTCCATCTGCAATTAGAGTATTTACCAATTTATGCTTATCTTGATCCCAAGCATTATTAGTTATCATACTTTCTTTGTCCCACTCACCATAGAATCCCATATAAGGTATATTTAATGATGGAGCCGCTGAATTTTTAGAATTTAATTTTATATAACCTTCTAAATATTTGTCTTTTTCCATGCTAGAGCCAATATTTAAAGTAACTTCAACTTTTGCACTTTCTTTTGGAGCAATTGAAATTGTATTTTTATCAAAGGTCAAATTTGCTTCCTTATCTGAAAGTATAACATCTTTAATCATTTCGCCGGCTTTATCTTCAGCCCTTTGTGTTAAAACTCCGCCTAAACTTTCTATATTGTATTCTACTTTTTCATTACCATAATTTTTAATATCTAAAGTAAAGGTAGCTTTATCACCTTTTATTTCTTTTAATGCTACAGCTGCTTCACCATTATTAGTCACCATAACTTTATTTTTCACAGCATCTTCAACTTGTATAAGTCCTGCGCCTTGTCTTCTTGGTGAATAAGGTGTGTCACTCTTATCCATCTTCACAGCTGAAGTATTCATCATTATATTTTTAGCATAATCTGTAAGCTCTCTTCCCTTTAATTCTGGTGCATATTTTTTTATAGCTTGTAATAACAATGCCATTGATCCAGAAACATGAGGTGCTGACATTGATGTTCCACTCATAGTTCCATGACTACCTTCATTTAAAGTAGAGAATATTTGTCCACCTGGTGCTGCAACTTGAGGCTTAAATTCTAGACTTGGTGATGGACCCCAAGACGTAAAGTCTGAACAATCTGCTGCATTTGGATTTTCTCCAGTAGAAGATGTTATATCTCCGTTAAAATATACTTTACCATTTTTGCTAGCATCTAAAACTTTTGCTCCTGCATTATTTCCTACAAATATAGCTGGTATTTTAATATTTGGATCCGTAGCCATATTTATAAGTGACTCATCACCATCTACATTATAAATAATTACGCCAATAGCACCTTTAGATTGAGCATTCAGTATTTTATCTGTAAAACCTAATTCGCCTCTTTTTATAAGTGCAACTTTACCTCTAACTGAACCTAAATCTGTCTTATTACCTACTCCACCATCTACTATTTCATAGTCTTTATTGTAGATACTCTCAAAATCAACTTGATGCTCTTTAAAACTTCCTTGTGATACAACTTTACCATTTCCATCTTTAAAAGATATTACCTTGTTAGCAATATTTGAATTTTCATAACTTGCTACCATAAATGCATCTTTTGCAAGTGCTGGATCACCAACAGTTATTTGGTCATTTAAAGTGCCTAGTCCATAAGGGTCAGTTGAATATCCACTATTACCAGCTGAAACTACAACCATAACACCTGCATCTGTTGCTCTTCTTATTGCATCTTGAACTGGATCTGAATCCTTTCTATATCCAGCTGGAGCACCTAAACTCATATTTATAACATCTGCTCCTAGTGAAACAGCATCATCTATTGCAGCTAATTGGTCATCAGAATAAGTGTATTGACCGTTTGCTCCATTTGAAAATACCTTCATTGCTAGTAATTGAACTTCTGGTGCAACACCTTTTACTGATTGATTGCTTTCCATTAATTTTTCATCACCATCTGCACCAACAATACCAGCTACGTGAGCACCATGTGGTGATTTAGCATCTCTTAAATCTACAATTTCATTATTTTTATCTGCATAATTATATCCAAAAGGAATTTTTTCAGTAAAGTAAGTTTCTGCATTTTTATCAGCTTTTAAAACGCCACTTGCTTTTATTCCTTCTACTTTTTCTTTATTTAATTTTAATTTTGAAGAATCATCAGGGTTCTTAAAGTCTTTGTGTTTGTAATCTATTCCAGTGTCTACTATGGCAACTACCATTCCTTCGCCCTTCATGCTGTATTTTTTCCAAACATTTTCTATTTGAGTAAGTTTTCTTGCGCTATTCATATCTTCTGTATATCTTTGAACTTCTACGACTTTTTTAACACCAGGAATACTTTCTATAGTTTTTATATCTTTTCTTTTTATCTCTGCACTAAATCCGTTAAATACATTAGTATAGCTATGTCGTATATTGACATCTTCCAAATTAGAAACAGCATCTTTTACTGGTTTTTGGGAATCTTCAACCATAAGCCTTTGGCTTTGTGTAACTTCTCCAGTTCCTTTTAACATCTCTTGTGCAGATTTTCCTTTAACTTCAACAATAACTCTTATAACTTCTTCTTGGTTTTCATTGTTTTTTAATATAGTATCTACTTCTGGTAAATAAGATTCAAAATCTTTTAAAATCTTTTCTTTTGTTTCTACTGATAAAGGCATATTTAAAAGTTTATCTGCTTCTTCTGCCTTTGCCATACTAGGAATTGAACCCATTGTTAATGATGCTAATAATGCCACTGTTATAACCTTGGATAAATTTTTTCGGAATTTATTGTGCATAAATTCTCTCCCCCTTAGATTTTAAATTTTTTAATAAGGCATATGAAAAGAAATAAAAAGTCAAAGATTCCAAGCATATTTGTCACGAGACAAAGAGATGAAATCTAGCCATAGTAAGGCTATGTCTGGATTTTACCAACAAAGTATTCATGGCAAATAAATAAGAATACTAGCTTATTATTTATTTGATTATGCCTAAACATATAAAAATAAAATATTTTTTAAATTCATATGCTATGTACATATGGGGATCTAAACTATTAACTAACTACAGTTGTACTTATTTTTCTCAACTGATAACAAAAATTTGATGTATAAATTTAAATTGGAGCTTGTATCCCTATAAATATATCCTAATAATAGTTAAATATTTTTAAGACATGCTGTGAATTTTGGATACAATTTTAGTTGTTTTTATATTTAAAATTAACTATCTAATCTATTAATTATTTATAGATCCAAGTATAGCTCCATAGCAAGTGGAATATATTCATTTTAAAATATCTATAACCATTTAAAAATTTTCCGTTAAGTTTGTGTATAAATATTCCATTTGTTAAATTTACATTAACTTTTTGTTGTATATTTATTAAATTAGATTTACTAATAATTATGTTGGGATTTTAATGTACTTTAAATAATTACAGTAAGACTTTAAGATGTAATTTTAAAGTAAACTATATGTGCTTTCAAAATTTTGATGTGATATACTTTTTAGCAAAACAAACTTCTAAAAATATATTTAAATATGTCTTTAATTATTTTTTATACCTTGTAATACTTAAATTCATGTTATATTTTTATTATACTTCGCTACTTTTTCTTTGCAATATTGTTTCTTATGATTTATTTAGATTTTTATTTTTTTATTTTGTTACTATTACTTTTTCGACATTTTCATATTAAATTTTGTTTTTCCCTTTATTTGATACATTTTTACATTTTAATTTGTATCTTATTCAATTGCAACACTACATAGATACATTCTTATTTAAAATTAACAATATTAATCCTGTTTATTTATTCGTGAATACCTTATATTTAAACAATATAATTTCCAAAATAATTTTACTATTAGTACTGAATTACCCATTTTTTTTAGTTAGAATCCAATACTTTATACTATGTTATAACTTTGAAAATACCATTTCAAAAAATTTTAGTACTTATATATAATAAGATAAAATGCCTGAACAACAAATATTTTTATTTTATCCCCATAATAAAATAAGCAAAGAACCACTACCTCTATATTAGTTTTAGTGAAATTTTTAAATAAGCAATTACTACTAGTGTTGGCTCCATCACAAATGGGACTTCTTTAATTAAGAGTTAAGAGAGTTAAGAGTTACTAATTATGGTTATTACTACTCACTTCGTTCCTAGTAATGCTAAACGTATTTTTTTAATTTGGTTTTACTAACAAAATCTAAGCAAGCAATCACTCAAAGTTCTATTTCCATCACAAGAGGGACAGACGCGTAATTGGCTACTTTTCTGTACTTTAGGCTTGATACTTTTGTTGATTTTAGTTTTTCTCCAATGATACTCGAAGTCGGTCCCAAACCTCTATGCAGCAAAGCTACTATTTTAGGACCGGCTTCGATTGCTTTAGATTTTATTGATAACATTATGATTTCACTTTAAAAATTACTCATGGAAAATATACTTAGATACGCCTGTCCTTCTTGTTACGGCTGCGAACCTTGAATATAGCTTTTGTTTGTTTAATATCATAAACTTAGAATTTAATCCCTATATTTCAAAGAAACTGATACTTCAGTTTCCTCCATAATTGTCAAATGTCAATTGTCCTTTGTCAATTATATAATTTGTTACGGCTGCACACTTTAAAAATATTACATATTTTCAGTTAAGAATTAAGAGTTAACAATTAATAATTATTGTTATTACTACTCACTTCCTTCCTAGTAATGCTAAACGTATTTTTTTATAAATTTGCAAAGCAAATTATATTTATAGATTAAAAAGAAAGTGGTTTCCACTTTCATCCTGAACTTCTAACTATTAACTCTTAACTATTTAAGGGGACTGGCTAACTTTTTTTATTTATGATAACTAAATTTGAAGAGTTACTCTTTATTTTATGGGTATACACCATTCGTGCCTGTCCCATTTGTTACGGCTGTGAACTTTGAATATAGCTTTTGTTTGTTTAAATATCATAAACTTAGAATTTAATCCCTATAGTTCAAAGAAACTGATACTTCAGTTTCCTCCATAATTGTCAAATGTCAATTGTCCTTTGTCAATTCCTAAATAAATTGTCAATTTGTTAAACTCTTGTTTTCCAATTAAAAAAAGAGCTATCCTAAAGATAACTCTTTTCATATATTTTATTGTAGGCCTCTTGCCACTATTTCTGTAACAGCAAATGATGCAACATCATCAGCATATTTTCCTGGTCCAAATCCAGCATCATAACCAAGTTCTTTAGCTAACTCGTGAGTTATTCTTGGTCCACCACAAACTAATATAACTTTATCTCTTAATCCTTCAGCTTCTAAAAGCTCTACAAGATTTGTTAAGTTTTGTATGTGAACATCTTTTTGAGTTACTGTTTGAGAAACTAATAAAACGTCAGCTTTAAGTTCTATAGCTTTTTTAATAAATTCTTCATTTTCAACTTGGCTTCCTAAGTTGTAAGCATCTATCATGTCATATCTTTCAAGACCATAATGTCCTGCAAAACCTTTCATGTTCATGATAGCATCTATACCAACAGTATGAGCATCTGTTCCTGTACTTGCACCTATAATTACAACTTCTCTTTTTATATGTTCTTTTATATATTCGCCAACTTCTTTCATGTCCATTGTATCAACTTCTACAGTTTGTACATGAATTTCTTCATAGTTTACAGTATGAATTAATGACCCATAAACAACATAAAAAGTAAATTCTTTATCTAGTGCTTCATGATGAGCTACGTTAGGATCTTTAAGTCCCATAGCTTTAGCTAATTGTATTGCAGCTTCAACACCTTTTTCATTATCCTCAACTGGAAGGGTAAAACTTGTTTGTACTTTTCCGTCATTCATTGTATCGCCATAAGGTTTAAGTTTAGTCAAATCAAGAGTTTTATCAAAATCTTTATTTTCTGTTGAATATAATCCACCACTCATTATTTGTCCCCTCCTAACATTAATTCTATAAATGGGTTGAAGTAACCTTCTTCTCTTTCCACAACACCTTGAAGTCCTTTTCCACCATTGAAAGGTCTTCTGATTCCTGCAAATTTACCTTGTTCTATAGTAGTAAATAGACCTTCTTTTTCTATCTCATTTAGTAAATCAGCAGCTTTTCCTAGAACTTCTTCTACTCTTCTGTCCATTATTCCGTCTTTTTTGAATGTGACTTCGCTTCCTAAATCTTTCATTGTATTAAATATATATTTAGCATTTTCTATTGAAATAGCTCTATCACTCATAAATGGAGTGTGTATAGCTTCTGTTAACATTCCAAGAAGATGTAATTTTTGTCCTGTCATTATTGTAACCATGTTAAATAATGCATCTTGAACTTGTCCTTTAAATATGTCTCCAGTCATAAATTTAGTTGGAGGCATATATTTTAATGGAGCTTTTGGGAATATTTCTCTTGCCATTTGAGCTTGTGCAAGTTCATATAAAAATCCATTTTCAACATTTGGATTAATTTCAAAAGCATGTCCAAGTCCCATTTGTTCTTCTGGTAATCCTGCGAATAAAGCAAATTGCTCATTTATAAATTGAGAAGCTAAAACAGTATGTGCCTCTTCTACTGCATCTGCTGTTGTTAAGTAGTTATCTTCTCCAGTATTTATTATAACTCCTGCATAACCATTTATTATTCTTGAGAAATATTGATCTACTAGAGTTCTTTGCATGTTTATATCTCTAAATAGTATTCCATAAAGCGCATCATTAAGCATTACATCTAGTCTTTCCAATGCTCCCATAGCTGCTATTTCTGGCATACAAAGTCCTGAGCAGTAGTTACAAACTCTTATGTATCTGCCTAATTCTTCTCCAACTTCATCTAAAGCTTCTCTCATAAGTCTAAAGTTTTCTTGAGTGGCAAAAGTACCACCGAAACCTTCAGTTGTTACTCCATATGGTACATAGTCTAAAAGACTTTGACCTGTAGTTCTTATAACAGCTATTATGTCTGCACCTTGTTTTGCAGCCGCTTTAGCTTGTATTATGTCTTCATGTATGTTTCCTGTTGCAACTATAACATATAAATATGGACCTGTTTTATCACCAAATTCTTTTAAATAATCTTCTCTTTTTCCTCTGTTAGCTTTTATTGTAGTTACTGTTTCTTTAGCAATTTTAGATATAGCCATTTTTATTTCAAAGTCATCATGCATAGGTAATTTTGTTAAATCTAATTCACCTTTTGAAACTTTTTCTGCTATTTCTTGTGGAGAAAGTCCTGTCTCTACCATAGCATTACCAATAAATTTAGATGCTCCAATTCCTAAACCATTTCCATTTTTTATGTTCTCTACAACTACATTTGGTAGTGGAACCCCAAATTCATCTACATTATCAATTCCAAGTAATCTACAAATTGTTCTTTCAACTGCAACAGTTGTATGTCTATCTATAAACTCTTGAGTATCCTTAGCAATATTTTTTGCTGATTCTCTAGCTTTGTTTACAAGTTCCCAATTTAAGTTTAATTTGCTTTCCATTGCCATACCCCCTATAAAATAATAATAATAATTAAAATTAAGAATTAAGAATTGAGAATTTTATTTTTATTAGACAAGAGACAAATGAAACAAAATGAAATTTTATTCCCAATTCTTAATTATTTCTAGCTTATGCCTTTTGTTCTTCATAAAATTCTTTTGCTATATCAACAATCTCATTATCAAGACCTAATAACATAGCTATGTTTAAAGCATCTTTAGGAACTTTATCTTCCTTTGATACCTTTTCTAATCTATATTCCATATGCTGTTGTATAGTCTCTACTGATTTTGTCTTATTTAAATCTATCTTATATTTTAGACTTTCAAAGTCCATATTTTTAAGTCCAATAACTTGGTAATGTTCCATGTTTTCTTCAACAATTCCATCATAATGAGTGGATATTAAACTAATAGTTGAAAAGTTATTTAAATATAAAGCTAAGGATTTTACAAGATAAAAACCTTCTTTTGGATTTGTTCCTCTAGCAAATTCATCTAATGCTACAAATCCATCTCCTCTTTTTACACATTCAACAACTTCTTTTAACTTTATAATCTCTGCTCCAAAAGTACTAAGACCTTTAGATATAGATTGCATATCATCAGATATGAAATGTATAAAGTCTAAAATTGGGAAGGTGGCCTCTTTTGCAAATACGAAGAATCCCATTTGTCCTAAAAACAAATTTAGAACTATAGTTTTTAAAGTTACACTTTTTCCTCCCATATTTGCTCCAGTTATTACTGTTGTGCCGCTTTTTATAGTAATTGTTTGATTGGTAAAATTCTTTCCTTTTTTATTTAAAACACTTTTTACTTCTGGATTAAAAGCCTCTACAAGTTCAATATTCATATGGTCTATAATATTAGGCCTTATAGCATTATAATCAATTGCCATTTTAGCTTTTGCTATTTTAAAATCAAGGATTCCTATACATTTTATGTTATATAATATGTTCTCTCCAAACTCTTTCAAGGATTTTGTAAGAGCTTGTCTTATTCTTAGTTCCTCATTTTCCTCTTCAATTACAAGTTTTAGTCTTTCTTCTTTTAAAGTACATACTGTATCATCATCATCTGTTGAAAATATCTTCTTTTCTATATTTGATTTTTTTCTTCTAACTTCTTTTAAATCATTGGAATAATCGTCATATATATAAAAAGTAGGTATATTCTTATCTTCTGGATCTAAAATTTTTATAACTTCTTTAAGAGAAATAAAGTTTATGGATTCAATTTGTAAATTTAAGTCTTCTATAATTATTTTTAGTTCTTCTATAATCATGGAAAAATATTTTATTTCATATAATTCTACTTCATCTAAGGTTTCTTCTTTTAGCATTCTTTTTATAGAATTCTTTATATCTTTTACTTTTCTTAAAAGTCTTTGTACTTCACTAAATTTATCTTTATTGTCATTTATAGCCTTTATAAGCTTATCTAAATCATCAAGTTCAACAATTAAATTAGCTCTTTCATCTTTTTTATATGGTTTTAACTTCTTTTTTTCTTCTAAACCATAAAATGTTATAGTTTGTAATTGTTCCATAAGAAAATCAAAACCAATTTGTTTTTTCTGTTCATTATCTAAAAACTTCATTACTATACTCCTCCAATTACATCAAAAACAGGTATATCAAGTTCTTCTTTCAAAGCATCAACAAATTTCTGCTTATCAAACTCATATCCATATGGAGATTTTGGATTTGTTGTAACACACAAAACCTTTATAGGACTTAAAACCTTAATAACTCCTCCTTGTTTTGTAAATTTGTATAAATTATCTTTTGATAAAAATAATTTAGTTCCATCTTCACAAAGGAAAGTTATCTTTTTATAAAAATTAGTAGATTTCATAATTCCTTCTATAACGCTATCTGTTAAAACTCCTCTTATAAGGACATATGCTACGTTTTCATCTAAAAGTGATGATACTTCTTTTGCTGCTTCTAAAGAAGTTTTTATATTTAGAGATTTAAAAGTCAAATCTTTAAATATAATTCCAACCCTTTTATCTTCAAACTCTTCATTGCATATCTTTAATATATCTTCATTTGTTTCATGGGGTAAACTTAGAAGATTTACAGTATGCGAAGTTTCCTCAACAACTTTTCTCATGCTCCTTGAAAGTGCTGCTCCGGTGGATAAAATAGTAGCTTTTGTTATCGTGGGAGATGCAAAAGTCTTTCTACTTAAAGCACCATCAACAATTACTAAGTCGCATCCAAAGTCTAAAAGTTCATTTTTTATATCTGCCATATAAGAGTTTACAGAAGGACCTCCTAAATCAACATATCCGTCACTTAAGGCCCTACATATAACAATCTCACCCATTGGAGTGTGTATATTAGTAGTTTTTAAAATTTCTCTAGTTATATCGCTATTGAATAAACATTCTTTAGCTGTAGCTATAATTGTATTCTTTTCAACATAAATCCTTGGTTTTTCAGTTGCTGTAACTCTATCTAGTTCTTCTCCATCACGGCCAATTGAAGTTAATCCAAGAGTATACTTGCCCCTTGTATCTTCTAAAATTTTATTTAATGTAGTGGTTTTTCCTACATTTTTGTTCATGCCAATGATAGATAAACTTTCATAGCCTCTTATTAAATCTAAAATATTCACTAAACTCTCTAATTAAGTTAAATTTTAGAGAAAAGAGAGAATACTCTCTCTCCTCTTTTAATTAACTTTAATATTAGTTTGTTTTACATGAAGCAACTTCACCACAGCTACATTCGCTTCCAGCATGTCTTTTATTTCTTTCAAGACCTACTGGTTCCATAGCCATTGCTTCTCCATTTAATAATCCAGCAACTCCAACCTTATGAGTTTGTTTTTCGCCTCTGCAAGATTCGCAGTGACAATCAGATGTATAATCTGAAGGTTGAGTATAAGTAGTTATAACACCTTCAAAGTTTCTTAATATAACTTTTTCTGGACTTTGAGAGATAACGTAGTTTGGCATAACTGGTGTTTTTCCACCACCACCTGGAGCGTCAACAACAAATGTTGGAACACAGTATCCAGAAGTATGTCCTCTTAAAGCTTCCATTATTTCTATTCCTTTAGAAACTGGTGTTCTAAAGTGTTCTAATCCCATTGATAAGTCACATTGATAAATGTAGTATGGTCTAACTCTTATTTTTACTAACTCATTAACTAGTTTTTTCATAACATGAGCACAGTCATTAACACCTCTTAGTAAAACACTTTGGTTTCCTAGTGGCACTCCTGCATCTGCAAGCATAGCACAAGCTCTTGCTGAATCCTCAGTTATTTCATTTGGATGGTTAAAGTGTGTATTTAACCATACTGGATGGTATTTTTTAAGCATAGAAACAAGCTCTGGAGTAATTCTTTGTGGAAGAACTACAGGTGTTCTTGAACCTAATCTTACTATTTCTACATGTGGAATTTCTCTTAATTTACTTATGATATACTCTAAAGTTTTATCATCAACTAATAAACAATCTCCACCAGATAATAATACGTCTCTAACTTGAGGTGTATTTCTGATATATTCTATTGCTTTATCAATTCTTGCCATTGGCATAGCATCATCGCTTTGTCCTGCAAATCTTCTTCTTGTACAGTGTCTGCAATACATTGAGCACATATCAGTTATTAATAATAAAACTCTGTCTGGATATCTATGAGTAAGTCCAGGAACTGGTGAGTCTGTATCTTCATGTAATGGATCTTCAAGATCTGCACAAGATTTATTAAGTTCTAAAGCTGTTGGTATAGCTTGTTTTCTTATTGGATCATGTGGATCACTAGGATCAATTAATGATAGATAGTAAGGAGTTATAGCCATTCTTAAAGTTTTTAAGCATTGTCTAGCTCCTTCTTCTTCTTCTGCAGTTAAAGGTATGTATTTTTTTAATTCTTCAACTGTTTCTATTCTGTTTTTAACTTGCCATCTCCAGTCATTCCATTGCTCGTCAGTAACATCTTTAAATAATTCATATCTTCTATTTACCATGATTATTTTCCCCCATTATTAAAATATTTTTTCTATGCTTTTAAAAAATATTATTTTGACAACCCTGTTTTTACAATGTTTTTATTATTTTATAATTGAAACCAAAAATTTCCCTATATTATTAAAATAAATCTTCAATTATTTAATTAAGCGTATAGTTCTGTGAACATTTTTCTTAAGTTCTCATTTTCTCTTATTTCTTGAAGAGTTATTTCTGCATGTCCTATAGTATAGCCGTTACCAACCATCATAGTTACGTCTTTACCTACACCTTCAGCTCCTAAAGCTGCTTTTGCAAATCCTGTTGCCATTGAGAAGAAGTAAACTGTTCCTCCATCTCTAACAGGTAATATTGTTGACATTTCTGTATTTTGTACATTTACACAGTTAAATGAAACATCAACTTCTTTTCCATCGTTATGAGCTAAAGCTTTTTCCATAACTTCAACTGGTTTAGTTGCGTCTCCTATAACTATTTCTAATGTTGGTCCAAAGTCTAATTTTTTAAGTCTTGCAGCTTCATTTTCATCTCTAACTAATGCAATAACTCTTCCTGTTGGTCCAACTCTTTTAACTGCTTCATAACAGCAAAGCATTCCTGATTTACCAGCTCCACCTAGTATTACTACTGATTCACATGGTTTAACAAGTTTTGCAACTTGTGCTGGTGCTCCAGCTACATCTAGTGCAGCTAATGCTAATGTTTCTTCCATATCTTCTGGAAGTTTTGCATATATTCCACTTTCAAATAATACAGCTTTTCCTTTTATTTGAACTCTGTCTATTTCTGGTTTAATATCTATTATTTCTTCTATTTTTAATGGAGTTAATGATAAAGATACTAGTGTTGCTATCTTATCTCCAACTTTTAAATCTATTTTTCCATCTAATTCTTTTCCTATTTTTTCTATAGTTCCTATTAACATTCCGCCTGATCCAGTTACTGGATTTTGCATTTTCCCTCTTTCAGCAACTATTTCTAATATTTTAGCTTTTATTTTTTCAATATCATGTCCTGCTTCTTCCTCTATTTGTGTAAAACTAGCAGAATCAATATTTAAAGCTTGTACATCTATTAATATCTCGTTATCGTAGATGTTCATATCATTGCTTATTTTTAATGCTGGTTGTGGTAATACACCTTTTGGTTCTATAACTCTATGTGTTCCGTATTTGCAACCTTTATTCATAATTATCCCCTTTCAAAATCACGTTTTTTAACTACGTTTTTTCTATCCGTTTTTTATAATATTTCTCTATATAATTAAATTCCCCAAAATAACTATATTAAACTTAACCTAACCCTAATTTTTACCTTACTCACTTAGCGGTTTAAGGTTTAACAATTCTCTAGCTTCAGCTGGTGTTGCTATTTCTCTGCCTAGTTCTTTTGCTATTCTAGCTACTTTTTCAACTAATTGAGCATTAGATTCTGCAGGCACACCTTTTGATATATATACATTATCTTCAAATCCAACTCTTACATGTCCTCCAGCAAGCATTGACATTGCAGCTAATGTAAATTCATTTCTACCTATTCCTGAAACTGTGTAAGTACTTCCTGCTGGTATACTGTCCTTCATGAATAAGAAATCTCTCATGTCTGCGCTTATACCACCGTTTACACCCATTACAAAGTTAAAGTGCATAGGTTTTTTAATATAACCTTTTTTTTCTAATCTTATTGCCATATCGATCATACCTTTATCAAAAACCTCTATTTCAGGTTTTACATTAAAAGCGATCATTTTTTCTCCGAATTCTTTTATTGTATTTTCTGTATTAACAAAAATTTCATCTCCACCGAAATTACAAGTACCACAATCAAGTGTTGCCATTTCTGGTTTCAATTCAACTGGTTGAAGTCTTTCTGCATTAGACATTCCAACCGCTCCACCTGTTGAAGGTTGAATTATAACATCTTTACATCTTTTTCTTATTTCATCAATGCAAGCTTTAAATCTATCTTTACATTGAGTTGGTTTACCGTCATCTTCTCTAACGTGTAAGTGAATTACACTTGCACCTGCTTTATATGCTTTATAAGCTTCTTCCCCTATTTCTTCAACAGTGTAAGGAACATTTGGATTATTTTCCTTTGTTACTTCTGCTCCACATATAGCAGCTGTAATAATTAACTTATCCATATTTTTCCCCTCTTTTCAAAACACATTAATAATTTAATTTGGCGTCTGTATACACATACAAATAAATTATTGTTATTTTTTTAACAAGTTTTTTATAACTAAACGTTATCATAGTCTGTTTAAAATTTTACTTTATTCAGATAGTCTTTAGAACTTCCCTGTAATAAAGGTTTTTTCCATAATCTATTGATATTTTTAACCCTTTTAAACGTTCTTATTGAAATATTAATATATTAAACAATTTACTAAATCTTTTTATATAAAACTTTCATTCTATTTCTTATTTTCTTATTTTCTTTTTTTATCTTTTGGTACTACACAAGTTCCGCTAGCTTTACAAACAACTATTGGTTCTTCTAATACGTCACAAGCTGAATCATTTATATCTGGTCTTGGAACTATAACTTTTCTAGCTTCAAAAACCATTTTTCTTGAACTATTTCCTACTTTAACGATTTCGCCTACAGCTTCTATATAATCCCCTGCATAAACTGGTGCTAAAAATTCTACGCTATCATAAGCTTTAAATAATCCTTCATCACCATCATTAATGATTAATAACTCTGTTGCTACGTCTCCAAATAATTGTAACATACGAGCACCGTCAACTAAGTTTCCACCGTAATGTGCGTCATGAGCACTCATTCTCATTCTAATAATAGATTTCATATGTAATCCACCCCCATATAATAATTGAAATACAATGTTTTGTATAAAATAACTTTATACAAAATAAAAAAGCACTGAAAATTTCAGCACTTATCAGAGCATTATATAACATATTCTTTTAATTTCAAAAGATTATATAATACCCATTGATGCAATGAAATTTAACATAATTCATCACACAAATAGCGCACCATAAAATCTTATGACAGTTGCAGAAATATCCTTTCTACACCCAAGATTAAATTTAAGAACAATTTTAATCTTTCGGCAAATAAACCCTTCACAATTATTATCAGTGGTTCTTCACTTTATCACATAATTGTTAGCCTATTATTTGCTCCTCTATTTATGTACAATATTTAGTTTGGCTATAGAATAAATTCAAACGGTAAATTCACCGTCTATATATATTATAATATTCATTGTTTTAAAAATCAATATTATTTTCAGAAAATTTATTTTTGTTTCGACAATTTTAAGTTAAGTTAAGTATTTTTCGATTAATTTTTTATATATTTTTTTATATATTTGAAATTAAACAGCTTTTAGTTTAGTATCATTTTAATTTTTTTTAAATATTTTATCGCTCTAAAGTTTTAAATCCTACCATTTTTCTATTATAATATCTTGTTTTTTACATATTACTTAATTTTTTACTTAAAATTATTGTGCCTCCTACAATACTCGATATCAGATACAATCCCTTTAGTTTTAATAATAATTTTAATTGTTAATTTTATAGGGAAATAATTTTTCATTTAAGATTCTCACTTCATAAAATTATAGAGAAACAAGCTCCAATTTAAATTTATACATCAAATTTTTGTTATTAGTTGAGAAAATAAGTACAAATACAGTTAGTTATTGATAAAATATTAATTTGAATTTTCTCATTTGATAAATGAATAAGTTTAAAATTTAATTTGGAACCCTATATAAGTTAATGTTAAAATTTTAAACTTTATACAAAAAGCGAGACAGGGTTAAAATTAATTTTAACCCTGTCTCATTTTCTATTTCTAATTGTTTTTATTTATTTAATATCTAAAACCCTAAATATATCTTTTACTGTAACAGTTAAATTTACTTTTTTATCTTCACCATCTATTGTACCTATAAATTTGTAAGTACCAACTTTATTGCTATCTAAAGCAGTGCTATTCCAAACAATATTAAATTCTTTTATAGTATTATCACTCATTGTAGCTTTAACTGTTGTAGGGAATGTAAAGTTATCACCTTTTTCTATTACTGCACTCATGTCATCTAGTTTTTCTATTACTGGAACTACTTTAACAGTTAAAGTAACTTCTTTACCCATAGCTACTCCAGTATAAGATTTTGTTCCTATTTTTGATGTATCAATTGATCTTACATCCCATTCAGCAAAAATTTCTTTTTCTCTTCCGTCCGTAAGTAATGCTGTCACCGTTGTAGGTAATTTAGCTTGTGACTTATGCTTTACTTCAATATCCTTATCTATAACATGCTTTATTTCACCATATCCCATTTCTTTTTTTAACGTATCCATTACAGAATCATTTATTACAGTTGGTCCACCTAATATGTATATTTCTTTTGACATTTGACCTCTTATATATTCAAAATTATCATTTTCTATAACACTTCCATTTGTTAATATTAATGGTGAATTAGTTTTTCCCGCTAATGCACTACCTGCTAATGCGTCAGGATAATTCATACCAGTTGCAACATAAGCAGTATCAAAACTTATGTCACTAATAAATTTTTTAAATATATTAGCATTTGTTTCAAACCTGTTTGCACCTGAAATTCTTTCTACATTTTTAAACTCATTTGCTACATTTTCAGAAACTGCTGATGTTCCTCCAATCACATAGCTTTTTGAAATACTATTTTCTGATATAAAGTTTTTCACTTCTGATGCAACAGAATCCTTAGGTGTTAAGATTATTGGCATTTGTAAATTAGACGCTATAGGTGCTATTGAAAGTGCATCTGCAAAACCCATACCATCAGAAACTGTTATACCATTTTTCACTCCAATTTCTTTTGCTATACTTACAGAAGTTTCATACCTATTAAGTCCTTGTATCCTTCTAATTTTTCTACCAAACTTATTTAAACAATTTTCAACATTAATATCTATAACAGCAGTTCCACCAACTATAATTATTTCATTAGGGTCTAATCTACTGATTTCATTTAAAACACACTGTGGAACTTCATTAGATTGAGTTAGTAAAATTGGTGCATCATACTTTCCTGCAAGAGGAGTTGCTGAAAGTGCATCTGCAAAACCATTTCCAGTAACTAAAATTACTGTATTACTTCCCTTTTCCCATCCTTTTTGAGATATACCTACAGCAGTATCATATCTATCACCGTTTGGAATATTAGGTATTCTTTCACAAATTACAGGTTGTACACTTTTGCTTTTACCAAATAAATCAAAAGCTTTAACATTTACAGGCATTACCGAAACTGTAGCCATAATTCCTATTAGAATAATGGATAAAAATTTACTTCTCTTTATCATTTTCATACTCCTTACTTTTATTTTTATTTTAATTTTACTTTTTTTAAATTTAAAAATAACAATAACTATCTTCTATATTAGATTTTACCATTTTTCGCAAATTATCTAAAGTCTTTTATGTAATAATCTATTTCTCTACATTTATTTCATAGCTAAAGTACTGGTTCTTTGCTCGGTAATTTATTTTATCTAGCCTTTTTATTGAGTACTAGAGTTTTTTATGATGATACAACTAAGTGAACCTGTCCTTCTTGTTACAGCTGCATACTTTAAAAATATTATATATTTTTAGTTAAAAGTTAACAGCGAACAGTTGCAACGCTTTGCTAATTAAAAGTTAACAGTGAATAGTTAACAGTTATTGTTATTACTACTCACTTCATTCCTAGTAATTTTCAACGTACTTTTATATAAATTTGCAATGCAAATTATATTAATAGATTAAAAAGAAAGTGGTTGCCACTTTCCTCCTGAATTCTTAATTCATAATTCTTAATCCTTAATTTTCTAAAACTTTCTCCCTCAACTAAGTAAGCAACTATATCAAGTTCTACCTCCATCACAAGAGGGACAGACGCGTAATTGGCTACTTTGCCATACTTTCATATAGATGCTTTTGTTGATTTTAGTTTCTCTCCAATAATACTCAAAGTCGGTCCCCATCACCCATTTTAGTAACACACCTAAACAATCAGATCTTTACAGTATTAATTCCATAACAAGTGGGACAGGTTCATTTGTGGCTACTTTCTTCGTTTAAATTGTAGATTCCACAATTGCTGTATTCCTATAATAAGACAAGTAAAGAACCAGTACCTAACAGGTACTGGTTCTTTGCTCGATAATTTATTTTATCTAGTCTTTTTATTGAGTACTAGAGTTTTTTATGATGATACAACTAAGTGAACCTGTCCTTCTTGTTACGGCTGTAAACCCTAAATCTAACTTTGTTTAATTTAATATCACAAACTTAGAATTTACTCCCTATAGTTCAAAGAAACTGGCACTCCAGTTTCCTCCTCAACTCTTAACTATTAATTTTTAACTCTTAACTATTTTAGGGGACTGGCTAACTTTTTTTATTTTTGGTACTTAAATGTAAAGAGCTCTTCTTTATTTTACGGAACTAAACCATTCGTGCCTGTCCCATTTGTTACGGATATAAACCCTGAATTTAACTTTGGCTAGTTTTATTTCTTAAACTTAGAGTTTACCCCTTCTAATTTAAAAGAAACTGGTAGTCCAGTTTCATCCTTAACTCTTAACTATTAATTTTTAACTCTTAACTACCTTAGGGACTGGCTAACTTCTTTTATTTTTGGTACTTAAATGTAAAGAGCTCTTCTTTATTTTACGGAATTAAACCATTCGTGCCTGTCCCATTTGTTATGGCTGTAAACTTTGATTTTAACTTTGGTTAATTTAACCTCTCAAACGTAAATTTTACTCCCTTAAATTCAAAGAAACTGAAGTTCAGTTTCAACCAACATTGTCAATTGTCCATTGTCAATTTTTTAAACTTTTAATTTTTAGCTATTAATTTTCACAAAAAAGGTAACCTACAAAGGTTACCCTAATTTATTATTCTAATATTTTAAATACTGTTAAAGTACAACCAAATGGAACATCGCATTGGCAACTTCCAATTACTAATGAAGAACAACATATATTAACAAGTTCTAGTTCTCCAGATTCTCTTACTTCAAATATTGCACTTCCAGAAGTTGATTCTCCACCTAAATTTCCTGCACTTGAACCAACTATTTCTCCATTTAATACTAATGCTACTGCTGATGGACATTGTCCTTGATTAGTTACATTCCAGCTTGCATAGTAAAATCCAGGAGTCTCTAATGGTATTCTGTTTGTTGGAACTTGTATGTCTTCATGACCAGTTAATGCTAATAATGTATTAAACACTATTGGATTATTTGGTCTTACTGTTTGACAAGTTTCCTCTCCTGAAAAAGCTACTGTTACTCCAACACCACCTGGAATTGTTCCCGGAGGGCCTTGTGGTCCTTGTGGTCCCATTGGGCCTGTTGCTCCTGTTGCTCCTGTTGCTCCTGTTGCCCCTGTTTCTCCTCTTTCGCCTCTTGGTCCTTGTGGTCCCATTGGRCCTGTTGCTCCTCTTTCGCCTCTTGGTCCCATTGGACCTGTTGCTCCTGTTGCTCCTCTTTCTCCTCTTTCTCCTCTTGGTCCTTGTGGTCCCATTGGACCTCTTTCACCTCTTGGTCCTCTTAGTCCTTGTGGTCCCATTGGTCCCGCACAACCTCTTGGACCTCTTTCACCTCTTGGTCCTTGTGGTCCTTGTGGTCCCATTGGGCCTATTGGTCCTTGTGCTCCTCTTGGTCCTGGATTTCCTTGCGGTCCTCTTGGTCCTACTAAATTATCTGGACACGGACAGCAATGATCGTGATGATGGTGACAATCATCATGATGAGGCTTACAATCGTCATGATGAGGTCTACAATTATCATGATGGTTATGGCAATTATTATTCCAATAATAATTTCCATTTTCTCCATTATTATAAGCACAAGATTCTTCTACATCGTAATTTTCTATAGTTTCATCTTCTATAATTTCATTTTCTGTATTTTCAGTATAATTATTTCCTTGTTGTTCATTAATAAAATTAACTATAGCTTCTAGTTTTTTTCTAGTATTATAATCTAACTTATTAACATCAATAGGTGACTTAAAACTCATAACACATATCTCCTCCTATAGTTCTCCATTAAACTACAAGTAGTTGTAATGTTTTCTCTATATACTATGACGATATTATTTAATTTGTTACATAATAGGTAATTACAATAAATTTAATATAAATACTTTATAAACTGTTTAAATTTAAAATTTCACATATATAAAATATTAAATTTAATCTTGTTAAAAAAAGATATATTATTTAAGTCAGAAAATAATTCATTAAAAGTTGCAGAAGTTAACGATTCAATCACTACTTATGAAAAATAACATCTATTTAGGCATATGAGAAGAAATAAGAAATCAAAGATTCGAAACATATTTGTCATGAAACAAGGATATAAAATCTAGTCATAGTGGGGCTATGTCTAAATTTTCCGAAAACCAAACAGGTGAAGATTGTTATTTATATCTTTTTCTAGAAATACTATCTAATCCGCCTAAAGAAGGTGAAGTTTTTAGCCATTATATCAATCAAGTAAAAGAAAATACAATGTTATTTTTTTTAAATCATAAATAAAATAAAACTGATTAGAAGTCAACGCTTCTAATCAGTTTTCTTTTATTTTATTTGTATTATTACATCTTTATTATTAACTGGGTTTTCTTTTCTCCTAAACTTGAAATCAAACTTTTCCATGTCAATCTGCGCTCCATCATATGAATTCTTAGATGAAATTCCCTCAACAGTTAATTCATAGATTCCATTTGCTTCTAATTCATCATCTAATAAAAGAACTATTCCACCTTCTCTTTCTCCATCAAAATTTATTGAATTAATATTCATACTTACTTCATTGCTCTCAGATAATATATGTTTTAAAGTATAATTAGAAGTATCCTTTACGCTATCAGCCATTGCTTCACTAAAATTAAGTTTTAAAATTTTATATCCCTCTAATACTCCTGAAACCTCTAAAACTTGTGGTTTAATATCTTTTATTTCAATCTGAAATTCAGTTTCACTAACACCTACACCTGTTTTATCTTTTACATTTTTAACTGCAAGAATATATTTTCCATTACTTTTAAAATCCTTAGTTTTTAATATAGCACTACACCCTGTATTAGAATCTTTGTATTGAATTGAATCAATTCCTACACTTTCCACTTCACTAGGATTACCTGTAAGCTTAGTTAAAACATAGTTTCTTGCATCTCTAACACTTGCTGAGTCCATTTTTTCTTTAAAATCTACTGTGATTTGTTTAGATCTTGTATTCGATTCATCTAATGTAGCCTTTATAACTTCTGGTCTTTTAATAGTTTTAGTATGCATTGATACATCTTGTGTCTCTAATTCTACTCCTGTTGAATCTTTAACCCCTCTAATTGTAAGAGTATAATCCCCTTCTTCAGTTACTGTTTTAGTAACAATTGTTGCCACTCTAGTATTTGGATCATATTTTACACTTTCAATCCCAATTGAAGCATTATTTTCTGAACAAATTAATGAGTAATTTCTAATATTTTCAACATCCTTACTATTCATTGTTCTATCAAACTCAACTCTTATAACAAATTTATTTACATCTGACTTATCTGGATTATCATATGGAACTGGTCGTATAATATTAGGTCTATTTAAATTAAGTACTAACTTAGTATCATATTGTTCCATAATGTTTCCTACAGTATCTTTTATACCCTTTATTGTCATATTGCATGTACCATCTAAAGCAATATTTTCTATAACTAGTCTTACACTATCTTTTGTAAGATGGTTGAACTCTATATCCTTAATCATTTTAGAATCAGTTTTTCCTGTTGAGTCTTTAATTATATAATTACTAACAGTTGTAGCTGATTTTTCATCCATCTGCTTACTAAATGTTATATCAATAAATACTATATTAGATGCAGAAGTGTTAGTAATTTCAAAGTTTATTACCTTTGGTTTTGTCGTATCTTTTAAACTTATAGTTTTAGAATATGGGTCCATTATATTATTTGATAAATCTCTAATACCTTTTACTTCTAATTTATAATTAGATGTATCATTAACGCTTGGAGTTATTATGTTAACTTCACTCGGCACTGCTTTATCAAACTCTATTTTTAAAATTCTAAGTTCATCTCCATTTTTGTCTGTTATTTTATAATTTTTTATATTTCTTGCATCTTCTTCATTAACATCTTCACTGAACTTGATGGTGATTTTTTTCTTAACTCCGTTTGCACCTGTTCCATCAGCAAAATCTAAAACACTTATATTAGAAATTTTAGGTTTCACCTTATCTGTTACCATATCTTTTACTGGTATATCTTTTCTATCAAAACCTATTGTAATGTTTTTCCCTACAACATTACTTATTTTACCTTCTAATGTACTTATTTTACTGTCTGTCAGATCAGATTTAAATGTAAGTTGAACTTTATCATATCCATCTATACATTCTGATTTTATTATATTAGTTCCTAATATCTCATAGTTTTCTTTTATATTAGCTGGAGACTCTTTTACTATTCCATTAAACTCCAATATTATATTTCTTCTATTTAATATAGTCATACTTTTAACTTTCGTAGCAATTCTATTATCAAATATTTGAGCAGAATCTAATAAAATATTATTTTCTACCATGCCTCCAACACCTACAACTTCATTAGCTGTTATACCTTTTAAATAACTTTTCTGAGATGATAATATTTTATCTGATACTAAAAGTAATGGTGATGACTTTTTAGCTGCTAAAGGTCCTGTAGTTAGTGCATCTACTGTTCCTGGTGGTGTTCCTTGAGCAACATATACATTATCATATTCTAAATAAAAATTAAATTTATCTAAAACCTTTAAATTAGTATCATACCTATCTTTTCCATATATTCTTTCAATTCTTGGTAAATCTGCAACTGTTTTATCATCTATAGTTTTGTTTGAAGCTATTACATATGTATTGTCTGGATATTGTCTATTTATCCAACTTTTAATATTACTTTGCATTTCTTTTTTAGATGTAAGTAACATTGGCATATTGTTTAATGCAGCTAATGGTGCAACAGAAAGTGCATCTGCACCTTGGGTACTTTCCTCTCCTGATATAACCATAATATTATTTATATTTACAAACTTACTCAATTCTTTTGCAACTTCAAGAGATGTATCATATCTATTAGCTCCACCTAGCCTAGATATTTTTATACCCATACCCTTTATTTCTTTTTCTACCTTAGTGCTTACTGCACCGGTTCCCCCTATTATATAAACCCTTTTAGCTCCTAATCTTCTTAACTCATCTTTTGTATCAGTAGGTAAATTTTCCTGACTTGTAAGTAAAATAGGTCCATCTATAGCTTTTGATAGTGGTGTACTACACAAAGCATCTGCAAATCCTAACCCGTTTGCTACTATAGCAACATCAGTATTTTTCCAACCTTCTTTGCTAACTTCTACTGCTGTAGCATACCTATCCTTACCATATATTTTTTTCACATCTGTTCCAATATCTACTGCAGCAAAAGTAGGTATTGAACTCATTATTATACTTAATCCTATAATAAATGAAGACAAAATTTTAAAACATCGTTTCAAAACTTTCCCCCTCCTAACATAATTAGTTATAATTAGAATTTAAAATTCCAATTATAACTTTTATCGTAAAATATATAAATTTATTAAGCTATAATAGAAAAATGTACTAAATTAATCTTTTATCCCATAAAAAACATACAAATAACCATAATTTCTATACCTAACATTACCTTCATTTGAATAGGCAATCCTCTAATCTTTAATTTATAGCTTTTCATCTTCCCTTTAAATCTGTCTTTTAACTTTTTATCATTATATCCAATAAATGCACCACATTTATCGCAATAGCTTGTAACCCTTTTAACTTTAGTACCACATTTAAAACATATCACAAAAATCCCCCCTGCCTTATGAATTGTTCTATATGCAGCATTAGAATACTATATATTTATACTTATTAAAAATTTCAACTTTTCACTAAATTCTTTAAATTTTAAGGTTAAAATATCAAATAAAATTTTAAGAATATATATTACATATTCTTAAAATTTATTATTACAAAAGCTTGCCAACAAAATGACAAGCTTTTCTTTATAATATAAAAACAACTTTTTCATAACAACGTTTACAAATCGATTATAACTCTATATATTGGTAAAAGCAATACTTTTAGATAGAGCTTACGTACCAATAATTTACTTTACTATTTATCCTATCTAACGCTTTTTATCAACACTAAGATATTTGATTCTACAGTTTTAATTAATATTCTTTAAAATTAATATCCTACTTAATAACATTAAGTAGGATATTAATTATCTTTGAGATTAATTTAGTAAAGCTTTTCTTTCTGTTTTCTAAAAATTACTCTTAGTCACATAACTGAAAAGTTACCTATTGCGTTAGTATAATATTTGTATTCGGTTATAATATATATTTTTACTACAATTTAACTATATCATATGTCATTATATTAATTTGTCGAAACTTGTAGCGTAATCTTATTTTTTTTATTTTTTTATTTGACTTTTTATTTTTTTATTTGACTTTTTTCTTTATTATTAAATCTTAAAATTTATTTTTTATTTTTTTACATATTATAAAGTTTCCTATTTTTTAACTTATTTTAAAACTACATCGATATTTGGTGATTATTTTACTAAATAATTGAAAAATATATTTTTATATAGACATTGAATATATATATACAATTTAAAAATTGACTCAAAATAAAATATTATTTTGAGTCAACTTTTCAAATTTAAGATATTATATTATTTAACCTTAAAATGAATTTGTTGCATATTCATTGAAAAGTTTTCAATATTTCTTATTCCATCAACAGTTAAAGTATAATTACCATCAATTACATTACTTAAATATAATGTTACTGTTGATTTTCCACTGCCATAGTCATATTTAATTTCATCAATATTATGATCATTGCTAAACCCATCATAAACAATTTTATAATTTCTGGAATCTGTAGCATCATCTTTATTTAACTCTTGATTAAAGTTAAATTTAACTATACATTTTCCATCACTACCTACATTGCTTACATATATATTATCAGTATCTATTACTTTTGGTTTTTCAACTATTAAATTTCTTAATTCAAGTTTAGTTCTTGCAATAGTATTACCTGATAAATCTGTAACTCCTGAAACCTCTAAAGTATAATCTCCATCATATTTTAGATTTATAAGATCTACAGTTACTCTATCCCTAGAATATTCATCAAAAATAGGTGGAGTAACAGCATCATTTATAGGTTTTCCTTGAGCATCTAACAGCCTATAATTTCTAGTTTGCGTTGACATTATCTTATCTACTTTTTTATTAAATATAATATCAACTTTTTTAGAATTATAGTATTCTCCAGTTCTAACTTTATATTCAATAACCTTTAATGCACCTGTATCAAATATATCTATATAGTTACTATATGGTTCCATTATATTTTCTGCAAGGTCTTTAATTCCATCAATTTCTATTAAATATCTACCTGCATAATCTAAGCTTTCTGTATATAAAATTGCCTCGTCTTCTGTTTCTTTATTGAATGCAATGTCGTTTACTCTTAAATAACTTCCATCTCTTCTCTTAATTCTATAATTTTCAAATCTTCTTGCATCTGACTCCATAACTTTTTCAGAGAATTTAACTAAAAGTTTATTTCCGCCTTCTTCTATAGTATCTAAAGGTTGTACATATAAAACTCTTGGTTTATCTCCGTCAGTTACATTATCTTCTATATTAGTATTACCTTTATTAAATATATAGTTCATATTTATTCCTAATATATTTTCCGCTTCACCTTCAAAGTTTAAAAGAGCACTCTTATCTAAATCGTATTTTAATCTTAAAACAACAGTTCTATAATCTGGTTGTATTGTTGCTTCTTGAACCATACTTCCGCATATAGTATAGTTATTTTTTTTGGAAGCCTCATAACCATTAACAATTCCATTGAATTCAACTGTTATTCTTCTCTTATCATTTATGATAACTTTACTTACACCTGTTGCTATTTCTCTATTTAAAACTCTGCCTACTTGATATATGGTTTCATCTTTTAATTGTCCACCAATAGCAGTAAGATGTGTTGGTGTATATTTTGATAAGAACTTTTCTTGCGTTAGGTCTAAAGTATCACTAACTAAAACTAGAGGATTTCCCTCTCTAGCAGAAATTGGTCCTGCTGTTAATGCATCAATTACTGATGATTTTTCTCCTTTAGCCATATAAACACTGTCAAAGTCTAAGTAGTTACTAAACTCTTGTAATATTTCTAAATTAGTTTCATACCTATTTCTGCCTTCTAACCTTTTTCCATTTGGAACTTGTTTAAATACATTGTTAGAAAGTGCAGTAGTTCCACCTATAACATAAGTTGCATGTACATGTTTACTATTTAACCATGTTCTAGATGATGATGTCATAGAATTTTTAGGACTTAATATTATTGGCATTTTTGCATCTCCAGCAATAGGTGCAATAGATAGTGCATCTACCCCCTGGGACACCTGTTCACCAGATGCAACTACCACATCTTTTACAGTATTAGTTTTATTTATTTCCTTTGCAACATTTAGTGATGTTTCATATCTATCACTACCGCTAATTCTACTAACAGCTAGTCCCATATCTTTTAGTTGGTTTGCAACATTAGCACTAACTGCACCAGTTCCTCCAACTATATATACTCTTCTTGCATCTAAACGTTCAATTTCTCTTTTCGTTGAAGTCGGAAGAGATGTTTTATCTGTTAAAAGTATCGGTGCATCTAATGTTTTAGAAAGCGGTGCACTACATAATGCATCTGCAAAACCAAAACCATTAGCTATAATAACATAATTACTATATCCCCAACCATCTTTGCTAACTTCAACAGCAGTGCTAAATCTATCATTTCCATGTAATTTTTTCATTCCCATTAAATCATTATTAGCTGCAAAAACTTCTATAGAACTTAATGTGGAACCTAAAACAATAGTTGAAATTAACAAAAGGTTGGCAACAAGCTTTAACCCTTTTCTCATAAATTTTCTCCTTTCAAAGAATATGTAAATATTAAAAATTACTTTATAAACAAATTCAATACAATAACTTATAAAAATTATAATATTATACTTATTTTCCTTTAGTTTACTATAAAAACATATCAAATCCAAGAATAGCATATAATAATTTTTATAATTTAACTTCTTCTTAAATTATCGAAAGATGACATTTATAATTAATACATAAAATAGTAATTTAAAGAATTTAGTGAAATTTCCAAGCAATTAATTCTCAACATGTTTTAAATCTAGATTTGCTAATAAAATCTAAGAAAGCAATCACCCAAAGTTAAACCTCCATCACAAGAGGGACTTTTTTAGTTAAAAGTTAAAAGTGAATAGTTAAAAGTTGTGGTTATTACTACTCACTTTGTTCCTAGTAATTCTCAACGTATTTTTGAATCTAGTTTTACTAATAAAATCTAAGTAAAAAATATCTCTAAGTTTTTATTCCATAACAAGTGGGACAGGTTCATTTGTGGCTATTTTCTTCGATTAAACTATAGATTCTACAATTGCTATATTCCCATAACAAGATAAGCAAAGAACCAGTACCTAACAGGTACGCTGCTTTGCAGCTCAAGTACTGGTTCTTTGCTTGGTAATTTATTTTATCTAGCCTTTTTTATTGAGTACTAAAGTTTTTTATGGTGCTACAACCTAAGCGAACCTGTCCTTCTTGTTACGGCTGTGAACTTTGAATATATCTTTAGTTTGTTTTATCTCTCAAATACAAATTTTACTCCCTTAAATTCAAAAGAAACTGGATTCCAGTTTCTTCCTCAACTATTAACTGTTAATTTTTAACTCTTAACTAACTACGGGACTGGCTAACTTTTTTATTTATAGTAATTAAATTATAAGAGCTACTTTATATTTTACGGAATTGAACTAATCGCGCCTGTCCCATTTGTTACGGTTGTAAACCCTGAATTTAGCTTTGGCTAGTTTTATCCCTCAAGCTCAAAATTTTACTCCCTTAAATTCAAAAGAAACTGGCAGTCCAGTTTCAACCTGAACTATTAACTATTAATTCTTAACTCTTAACTATCTAAACTCCAGTTTCATCCACCATTGTCAAATGTCAATTGTCCATTGTCAATTCCTAAATAAGTTGTCCTTTGTCCATTGTCAATTTTCTAAAAATCTCTACCTCAACTAAACAAGCAATATTCCAAGTTATACCTCCACCACAAGAGGGACAGACGCGTAATTGGCTACTTTATTATCCTTTAGGCTTGATACTTTTGTTGATTTTAGTTTCTCTCCAATAATACTCGAAGTCGGTCCCAAACATCTACGCAGCAAAGCTGCTATTTTAGGACCGGCTTTGATTGCTTTAAGTTTTATTGATAATCTTTCGATTTCACTGTAAAAATAACTTATGGAAAATATACTTTGGTACGCCTGTCCTTCTTGTTACGGCTGTATACCTTGAATTTAGCTTTGTTTAGTTTCATCTCTCAAACTCAGATTTTACTCCATCTAATTCAAAGAAACTGGCAGTCCAGTTTCATCCTGAACTATTAACTATTAACTCTTAACTTTTAACTGACTAAACTCCATTTTCCTCTTCAATTCTTAATTCATAATTTTTAATCCTTAATTTTTTTAATTGCCCATTGTTAAATGTCAATTTCTAACTAATTGTCTTTTGTCTCTTGTAAATTTTTCAAACTCTCTAGTCATTAATTACAACAAAAAGTACCTAAATGACAAATCACTTAGGTACTTTTATGTTTTTTTATTTACCTTCTTCTTTTTCTGGCATACTTTCATATACCTTTAATGTAATATCTGAAGAATCTCTTAAATTTTTCTCATTTATATCTTTTATAAATGAATATTTATTATTTTCATTCATAAAGAATATTGGTTCAGCTTTTAATTTTACTGTTCCACTTTCAATATATTTTTTAAATTCACCTTCTTCAATTTCCATAGTAACAACCTTTGTATTTTCTAAATTGCTTGGACTACTTATTTTAGGATAATTTCCATTTGTAGATACAAATATATTATTTTTACTAGTGAAAAATTTAATTGAGTTAAACATCCTTTTATTCCAATCACTACTATCAACATCTATATCACCATTAAATATCAACTCTAAAGTACTATCATCTTTGTAAAATTTAGCCTCAGTTAATGTAGTGTTACCTTTATCTATTTCATCTACACTGAAATTTCCTTGTTTATCTAATTCAATTGGTTTTTCACCTTTTTCTTTAATCTTAATCTCCCATCCTCGTCCATCTAATATCGGTGATGAAGACTTTCTTGGATTTAAAGTAATATTCTCAGCAGTCATCATATATTCTAAGAATCTTTGAGATGTTTCATTATTCCCAATTTTTAAAGGTATAGTTATAAAGCCATTATTGTTTTTTATTTTATCTTTATCTATATCTGGATAATATGCCAGACTTCCTTTATTACTACTTTTAAATTCTATAGAATTAAATAAATTTTTAATTGTATTTTGGTCAATATCTTTTAAAAACTTAAGACTTAGTTCCTTATTATTATAATTATAAGTTGCATTTTCAAGTTCTGTTTCCATATTTTCTTTTAATTCAACCTCTGTACTATATTCATTAACTAATTCTTTTCTACCTTCAGCTGAAACAACATTTTTAACGATTACTGAAGCTGTTTTTTGCTCATTTACTGTACTTCTATCTATAACAGCTGTTACGATATTATCATTTATACTAATAGATTTATTGATAGCCGTATTGTCACTTAATGTAATTTCTACATTACTATGATACATTCTTGGTTTTTCGCTAAACCAAATTTCTAACACATTATCATGTCCTTTTTGAATAGTCTTTATATAGGCTATATCAAGTTCTGTTCTAGTTATTTCATTCGCTTTTCCTTCTTCAGATTCAACACCATTTTTATCCTTTTCATACCCCATGTGTTGAAGTTTCAAATCTTTTCCTGCCATCATAGATTTAAATTTATCTGATATATTAAACGTATAGGTTATAGTTTTATTATCTGCACTTATATCTACAGTAGGTATTTCTGATATATCATGATTATCATATTTAGTTTCATTAATTGTTGATGTCATTTTATATTTCTTAGTAAAATAACCATCTTCTTCCAACTCTTTTTTTGATGCAAATTGCATTGGCTCACTATATACAATAGTTAATTTTCCAGTTGATGCTTCATATCTTTGCTCTACCACATATGGCGCAGTATTATCTCTCACAGTTACCGTTCCTTTAGCTTCTTTTAAAACTCTTCCACTTTGAGCTTTTATATTATTAATATTCAAAGTAGCATCCCATTCTGGTTTACCACCATTTGTATTTCCTACATTTACAGTACCATCTCCAAATGTAACTTTTGCTACCATAAGGTTCTTTACCTTGTTTGCTTCATCTTCTATAAAGTCAATTTTTGTAGCTTTTTTAGCAATTTCTCCATTGTCATCACTAAGACTAAAACTTTCTAAAGATGGTGTGTTTATTTTTTCATTAAAATAAACTAAAAATATATTTTCTCCATCTCCCCTATGTCCCGACTTATCTGTATATATCTCTACTTTATCTACTTTAAAACCTTCATTTATAGGTTTTATATGAATTTTTTCAGGTCCATATTTTTCTTGGACATTTCCTGCAAAGTCTTCAGCTTTTTCAACTGATATTTCATAATCTTCACCATTTGGTTTATCAGGTTTAACTAATCCATGGCTTTTTATAGCTTCATAACTTACTCTTGCAGTATCTCTAGTTAATGTATCTAACGTGATTTCATTTGATTTAAACGTAATACTTCTACTAATATAACCACCAGTCATAGTTACATTGGCTATTGGATAATTTTCTTTATCTATTGGTTTATCCTTTATAGGTTCTGAAAATCTTATTATGATTTCTCCAGTTCTTTCATCATATCTTATTGATGTAACTTCTGGTTTCTTTGAATCTTTCAATGTCAATGTTTCATTATATCTAACTATGTTAGCGCCATCTGTAGTTACAACATTTTCTGTTACTAAAACATTATATTTACCTTCAAAAAATTTATTATTATTAAAATCCCTTTTTATAACTAGTGTTCTTCTATCTGGCGATAACTTACCATATAACTCATCACTAAAATCTATATTACTATCTGTTTTATTATCTCCTACAGAAGTTATAGAAATATTATTTTTTAATATCTTCCCATTTCCATCTAAAACTGTGCTTACATTTATTGGTGATGCAAATACTATTTCCATTTCTTTAGAGTTAATTAGTTTTACACTTTCAACTTTTCTTTCTTCGCTAGGTTTTACAAGTCTAATATTTTGATTGTATCTCACCATTTCTAATCCTCTATAGTCTGTTGCCCCACTTACTGCAACTTGTACAGTCTTACCTATTGATTCAAGTTCATTTAATTTTTTTCTATTTAATACAATTTTATCTTTAGTATTACTAAAAGATACATTTTGATCTTCTGTTACATATTTTCCGTCTATAGTTATATTAGGAAATTTTTTAATAGGTTCACTAAAGTTTATTGTTAATTCTCCATAAGTATCATTATAAATAACACTTTCTACCTGTGGTGCTATTTGATCTACTATTCTAAGCCTTTCCACATAAGGCTCTAATGATAATCCATCTTTTGTTTTCACCTTATCAGATACTCTTATATCATAAGTTCCATTAAATATTTTTCCCTTACTAATATCTCTTGTTATTGTTAAAGTTTTCTTATCGCTTTCAAGTCTTGCATAAAACTCATCTAAGCCATCAATATCTCCTTCTATTGTATGGTCATCAGTTGCAGAAATATCTATTACATCTCTTTTTAACTTTCCATTATATATAACAGTATTTTCATCTATAGGTGAACCAAAATGTATTTGAATTTGCTCACAGTTCTTATAATCTATAAATCCTACCTCTGTTTCCCCTACATTTTTAAAATTCAATGTAAAGTTTACTTTTTCTACAGCCTTTCTATTTAGTCCATATCCAACTTCTGTTAAGAGTTTTGAGTTTCTTGATTTTAAATATTCTTCTTGAGTACCATGTAACTCTGTACCCAACAATATAACTGGTGAATTTTCTTTAGCTGCAACTGAACCTGCTGCTAATGCATCTACTAATTGATTTTGATTTAAGCTACCATCTTTAGCTAAATAAACATTGTATAAATCATTAGTATTAAAGAAATATTCTAAAACTTCTGCATTGGTTTCCCATCTATTTTGGCCAAATAATCGCTCTGAATTATTTAGTTTATTTTCTACATCAACAGAAATAGCTGCCTTTCCACCTATAATATAGCTTTTACTTATCTTTTCATCATTCATCCATTTTTCTGAACGCCATAAGTCATCTCTTGAAGATAAAATTATAGGTATATGTCTACTAGCTGCCGGTGATGCTACCGATAATGCATCTGCTAATCCTGTTATGCCATTTACAACTGCAACTTCACTTATATCTTCTTTCTTGTCCATTTCCTTAGCTACATTTAATGAAGTTTCATATCTATCTGAACCTGCAATTCTATAAACATTGCATCCAAGTTTTTTTAAATCGTTAACAACACTATCTGAAACTACACTTTTTCCACCTACAATATAGACATTAGAAGCCTTAAGTCTTCTTATTTCATCTCTAGTATCAAAATTTAAACTATTTTTTTCTGTTAAAAGTATTGGTGCATCTTTCATCTTTGCATAAGGTGTTGCCGATAATGCATCCGCTATTGATGTTCCATTTACTAGTACAACATTACTTGCTCTATTAAAACCATACTCACTAACTTTGACTGCTGTTTCATATCTATTTTCTCCTGCTAATACATACTTTTGTGTAGATGCAAAAGTTGTACCACTAGAAAAAACTAAACATCCAGCTAAAATCATAGCCAATATGTTTCTTTTCTTCAATCAAATCCCCCCATTGGTAAAACTACCTCTTTATTTAAGAATTAAATAATTTAGTATTTATATTAATATTTAATTCTTACCCTATATTATCGGAATTTTTATAGAAAATTTTATACAAAACTCACTATAAATTGAAAATACCTCCGAAATTCAAAATTCCAATATTAAATATTATATTTTAAAGAAACCAAATTTCAGTTTCGCCCCTAACTCTTAACTATTTTAGGGGACTGGCTAACTTTTCTTACTTATGGTAACTAAATTTAAAGAGCTGCTCGCTATTTTATGGAGCTATATTAGTCGTGCCTGTCCCATTTGTTACGGTTGCAAACCCTGAATCTAACTTTGTTTAATTTAACATCCTAAACTTAGAATTCACTCCCTCTAATTCAAAGAAACTGGCAGTCCAGTTTCCTCCAACATTGTCAAATGTCAATTGTCCATTGTCAATTCCTAATTAATTGCCCTTTGTCCATTGTCAATTTTTTAAACTACCTATCTCAACTAAGCAAGCAATATCTCTAAGTTCTACCTCCATCACAAGAGGGACAGACGCGTAATTGGCTACTTTCCTATACTTTAGAATTGATACTTTTGTTGATTTTAGTTTTTCTCCAATGATACTCAAAGTCGGTCCCCATCACTAGTTTTAGCAGCACACCTAAGCAATCAAATCCTTACAGTATTAGCTCCATAACAAGTGGGACAGGTTCATTTATGGCTATTTTCTTCGCTTAACTGTAGATTCCACAAATACTCCATTTCCATAACAAAATAAGCAAAGAACCAGTACCTGATAAATACGCTGCTTTGCAGCTCAAGTACTGGTTCTTTGCTTGGTAATTTATTTTATCTAGCCTTTTTATTGAGTACTAGAGTTTTTTATGGTGGTACAACTAAATGAACCTGTCCTTCTTGTTACGGCTGCACACTTTAAAAATATTACATATTTTCAGTTAAGAGTGAATAGTTAACAGTTGTGGTTATTACTATTCTCTTCTTTCATAGTAATACTAAACGTATTTTTAATCCTAGTTCTAATAACAAAATCTAAGTAAGCAATAAACTATGGCTTAGCTCCATAACAAATGGGACAGACACGATAAATTTATTTTCTTGGCTAACACTTGATGCTCTTCTAGCTTTATATATTTCAACTAATAACACAAAGCCAGTCCCAAACCTCTACGCAGCAAAGCTACTTTATTTCAAAGAAACAAGTGATCCACTTTCATCCTGAACTCTTAACTATTTAAAGGACCGGCTTTAATTGCTTTAGGTTTTATTGATAATCTTTCGATTTCACTGTGAAAATAACTTATGGAAAATATACTTTGGTACGCCTGTCCTTCTTGTTACGGCTCTACATTTTGAATATATCTTTAATTTGTTTTATTTCTCAAACTCAAATTTTACTCCTTCTAATTTAAAAGAAAGTGGTTGCCACTTTCATCCTGAACTTTTAACTGTTAACTCTTAACTATTAACTCTCTAAAGCTCTTCTAACTTTATACTTCTATCTAAAAATTTAAAACCAGTCCCGAACAACTACGCTACATAGTAGCTACCTGGGGACTGGCTAACTTTTCTTACTTATGGTAACTAAATTTAAAGAGCTGCTCGCTATTTTATGGAGCTATATTAGTCGTGCCTGTCCCATTTGTTACGGTTGTAAACTTTGAATTTAACTCTAGTTAGTTTTATATCTCAAACTCAAAATTTACTCCCTCTAATTCAAAGAAACTGGTAGTCCAGTTTCCTCCATCATTGTCAAATGTCCATTGTCCATTATCAATTTCTAAATAAGTTGCCCTTTGTCAATTTACAAAAACACTCATATCTTCTACAGGATATGAGTGTTTTTTATATGTATTATTTCATTTTCAAATTACTATTTATTTCTTTTGGATTAGGTTTTTCTTTTTTATTTTTTAGTTCATCATTTTTATTTAAAGTTTCTTTTTCATGTTCTTTTGTTTTATTTTCATCTACTTTTTCTTCTATATTTATTGTTTCTGTCTTATCTTTATCATTTTCTTTTTTCTCTTCTATATTTATTGTTTTCTTATCTTCTTTATCTTCCTTATTTTCTTCTATATTTATAGTCTCTTTTTTGTCTTCTTTATCTTCTTTGTTTTCTTCTATGTTTATAGTTTCTTTTTTGTCTTCCTTATCTTCTTTGTTTTCTTCTATGTTTATAGTTTCTTTTTTGTCTTCTTTATCTTCCTTATTCTCTTCTATGTTTATGGTTTCTTTTTTATTATCTTTATTTTTTATTCTATCTTCTTTAGAGTTCTCTTTTTCCAATCTTATCTCCTCAATTGGTTCAACTTTTTCATCAGTTTTTCCATCCTCTGTTTTTGTTGATAAAGAATTACTGTTTCCTATCAATTCAACTTCTTGAAGCTTTTCTTTAAACATTTCATTATCTATACTTTTAACATTACATATCTTTATAAGTCCATTTTTATCTGGTTCAACTAAATTTTTTTCTACTGTAATTATTACAGTTTTACCTTCTTTTTTTAAAGTTATAGGAAGTTCTTTACCCATTTTACTCATAACTTTAAAATTTTCTTTAGTTAGTGATTCATCATTAACTTCTTTTTTAAACTTTGCTACAAAGACATTTTTATTCTTTTCACTACCATGAGTAACTCTAGGTTCTTTAATCATATTAATTTTTTCATTTTTAGCTTCTTCTTTTACATTTTTATTTTCTTTGTCATTTTCATTTTTATTATCATTTTCAGATGGCTCTTTCATATTAGCTTCTTTTTTTACTGATAAATTCATTGTAAATTCCCCAATTGGGCTTCCTGTAGCAGATTTAATATCTTTACTTAAAGTTATAACATATTCTCCATCAAAATCAGAACCATCAATTTTAGTTATTATAATTGTCTTTCCATCTTCTGATAGCTTGCCTTTTACATTTTCTTTACCCTTGCCATCTTTTAATGTTATAGCCATATTTTGACCAATTAATCTTCCATCTTTATATAAAATATAATCCTTATCTATTTTTTCTGAAAAAACTATCTCTAACTCTTTAGAATTTTTAAATTTTGCAGAGTTAACTTTAAATTCCTCAACTGGGTTAGAATTTAAAGTGTATACCATTTCAATTTGATTATTACCTTTAACTAAATTATCTTTAGCTAACACAACTTTGTAAGAACCTAATGTAACCGCAGTAGTTACTACCACTAACCCAAATAAAATTTTTTTCTTCATTGCTATATCGCTCCCTTTCTAAAAAAACATAATACCCCTTTAGTTTTCCTAGAAGCGATGAAATTATTCAGTATTTTAAATTTTTTCAAAATTAAAAACCTAGCAAGTAGGGGATTTGCTAGGTTTTTTTGACAATACATTTAGCGAACAAAATATCATCTCTATGAAGTTTATTTCTGTATTGTACATACAGATGCTACGCATCTTATGAAATATTATATACTAAGAAGTTCAAAGTTGCAATTATTTTATATTTGTTCTTCATTTAATAATAATTATCCGAACGGACTTTATCTAGTTGAATTTTACTCACTTTAATTTAAAGAAACTGGACTAAAGTCCAGTTTGAACCACGGATTGGCCCCCTCAAAGTGGACTCTAAATGCTAATTACTAGCTTATTCTTAAAATTACTATTTGTTAAATTATAAAACTCATTTGGAGTCCTATAATCAATTGAAGAATGTATTCTTTTAAAGTTATAGTTACTTACATAATTTTC
>NZ_BAAABH010000025.1:0-52797 GCF_054767855.1 Clostridium sp. CTA-19
TCATTATGTGATATAAACTCACTTGAAATAGGAAAAGAGTTAGGGGGGATAACTGCAAGTAGAGTATGCACATTAACTAATTATGGAATAGAGCTTCTCCGACATAATAGTAAATATAAAAACATATTTAAAAAGTTCATAGCAAAAGAAGCCTCAATAATTTAGTGATTTTTTTGRAAAAATTAAAGARTTGATATTATAGTAGCTTTAAAATTGTACAAGCTATCATAAACTATTTAAAAAAATCAATTTTGGTAAATTCAATTGACTACATACTAAAAATTAATGTATTTAAGTCATATTTTTAGTGACAGTGATTAAATATTAAACTAATAATTATTATAAATAGTGACATTTAATAAATATTAAATAAGTTAGTTAGTATATATAGTGACAGACAATAAATAAAATTAATAATTAGTAAAATTTGTATTTTATATATTTATGTTAAAGTAATCATAGTATAATTAAAATAGATTATTAATATGTTTTAATAGAATACAAATTAAAATTGTGTTGATAAATAATAAAGGATTAGAGATTTAAATTTTCAAAAAACTAATTATGAATTTTCATTTAAAATAAGGGCGTTTTATATAAAGTATAATAACCTAGAATTTTTATAAATGAAGGAGGAATAATGAAAGAGGTAGTTTTTTATGATAGTATAAAACTTGACATATTAAATTGCATTAAAGATATAGAAGACAGAGAAATAATAATTTTAGCTATAGGAACAGATAAAATATTAGGAGATTGCTTAGGTCCATTAACTGGAGAATTTTTAATTGAGATGAAATGTCCATGTGAAATTTATGGAACACTTAAAAATCCTGTTCATGCAAAAAACTTAAAAAAGACTTTAAAAATAATAGAAAAAAATCATAAAAATCCTTATGTAATAGCAATTGATGCCTCAGTTGGTAATTTAGATGAAATAAATAAAATAATGGTTAAGAAGGATTCTATTTTTCCAGGGTTAGGGTTTAAAAAGAGTCTTCCAGAAGTAGGTGATTTATCTATAACTGGTATAGTTGGTACAGAAGAAGAGGTTGTTTATGACCTTTTAAATAATTTAAGATTGAATCAGGTTTATACTATGGCTAAAACAATATCAAAAGCTATTATAGCAGCGTTAGATGAAAGTAATCTATATTGATTTTTTATTTTATTTTAAATTTAGATAATAAAAAATACAAAAAATATATTGACACATATATTTTTTGTAAGTATAATAAACCTCAACAAGATTAAATATAACACGTTGAATAGGGAAAGTAAGTTAATGTATTTACTACAGAGAAAAACTCATTTGCTGAGAGAGTTTATAAAAAAATTGGCCCAAGTGCCCCTAGGAGTGGAAATGCCGAAATTTATAGTAGGTTTTTACGGGTTCTCCCGTTATAGAGATAGGGTATTATATATGTACCTAAAATGAGATGAGCATACTATGTGCTTAATTAGAGTGGAATCGCGGAATTATATCTTCTGCCTCTGAGAATATCAGAGGCAGAAGATTTTTTTATTTTCAAGATTTTTAAAAGTTAAACATATTAAAAATGCATAACATTTCATTATTTGTATTAATAATACTAATATCAATTATTACTTGGCCAAGGAAAACATTGATAAAAAACAGATTTATAGATAAAGAAGTTCTAGAATAAGTTTACTAGAATTTATGTATCTACACAAAACTCTAATTTGCAATCTTGTTTCATTATAAGTTTTACAGTTAATTTAAAATAGAAAATGGAGGAAGAAATATGGATTTGTTTATATCAGCATTTATCCTAGTAGTAGTTATGATTTTTTTATATTGGTTAAAATTTAAGGAAATAAATTTTTCTTTAAGAATTTTAGTAGGTTTAGGCTTAGGTGTAGTTGCAGGGATTATATTTAAAGAGAAAATATCTTATGTTCAGTATGTAGGGACTATATACATATCTTTTATTAAGATGCTTGTAATACCTCTAGTTATAGTTTCTTTAATTGGAAGTATAACTAATTTGAAAGATGGAGAAAAGTTAAAATCCTTAGGAATAAAAACAATATTTTTCTTATTGTTAACAACAGCTATTGCTACCATGGTAGGTATTATTATAGGTAAAGTTTTTAATGTAGGAAGTGGTATGAACTATATAGTAGCAGAAGGATTTAAAGCAAGAGAAATACCTAATTTTAATACTGTTTTAATGGACATGCTACCAACCAATCCTATACAATCAATGGCAGAAGGAAAAATAATACCTGTTATCATATTTTCACTTTTTATAGCAATAGCAATGGTTATTGAGGGAAATATATATCCAGAAAAAATAAAACCATTTAAAGATTTTATTACATCTTTAAATGTAATCTTAGTAAGAGTAACTAGAATTATATTGAATTTCACACCATATGGAGTATTTGCATTAATGGCAAAATTATCAGCGGAAAATGGTATTTCAACATTACTTCCATTAGGGACAATGATTGTAGCGGTATATGTAGCCTGCATAATACAAATAGGGGTAGTTTATAGCGGATTAATATTAGCTATAAAAAAGAAAAATCCTATACACTTTTTTAAAGCAATATCTCCAGCACAAATAGTAGCTTTTACTACTCAAAGTAGTTATGGAGCATTACCTGTTACTATTAAAAGTCTAGTTGAAAGAGCGAACATTCCAGAAGAAGTTGCAAGTTTTGTAGCACCTCTTGGATCTACTATAGGTATGAATGGTTGTGGTGGAATATATCCAGCAATTGTTGCTATATTTGTAGCAAATGTATTTGGAATAGATTTAACAATGACCCATTATGGATTATTGGTAGTAACAACAGTTATAAGTTCTATAGGTATAGCAGGAGTTCCAGGAGCAGCAACTATGTCAACAACAGTAGTTCTTGCCTCTTTAGGGTTACCGATAGAGGGACTAGCTATGGTTATAGGTGTGGATGCTATAATAGATATGATAAGAACAATGACAAATGTAACGGGATCATCTGTAGTAGCATTATTAGTTTCAGAAGAATAAAAAAATTATTTAAATTGTAAACAACAAGAAGTAGAGGTGCTGAAAAAGTACCTCTATTTTTGAGCGATAGGAAAGTTCATTTTATTAATTATATATTTTTATTTTATAGTTTACTTGTGTATAATAGTACTAAAGATAAGATGAAAGGATTTCGAAAATGCTTAAAACGAAGGCTAAGAGTTTAAAAGAGTACCCTGGAGTTTATCTTATGAAGGATAAATTTGATATAATTATATATGTAGGGAAATCTAAAAATTTAAAAAACAGAGTATCAAGTTATTTTAGTAATATTAAAAATCGTACAAGTAAAGTGGAAAAGCTTATTAAAAATATAGCAGATTTTGAATATATATATTTAGATACTGAAATTGAAGCATTACTTTTAGAAAAAGAGCTTATAGATAGGTATAAACCAACTTATAATAGACTATTAAAGAATACTGAGAGGTATCCATATATTGAAATTACCTTAGAAGAAGATTATCCAAGGATTTTGGTTAGTTATGAGCCTATAAGTGAATATAATCTTTATTTTGGCCCTTTTACAAGTTTAAGTGTGGTAGAAAAAGTATGTTTTAGTATAAGTAAAATATTAAAGTTAAGAACTTGTAATAGAATATTGAAATCCAGCTGTCTAAATTATAATTTAAAAAACTGTTTAGGTGTTTGTATAAATCATAATATAAAAGAAATATATTATAATAACTTGAATATAGCAATAGAATACTTAAGTTTATTAAATACAAAACTTTTAGATATATTTCAAAATGAAATGAAAAATGCCTCTTTGACTTTGGATTTTGAAAATGCAATTAATTTTAGAGAAGATATTAAAAGTTTAAATTTTATCAGAGAAGCACTATTAAACTCTGTTAAAATAAAGAATAAAAATATACTTATGGTAGAAAATTTAAATAAAAATACATTTAAAGTATTTTGTATATATAATAAAATATTCTACTGTGAAAAATATGATAAAGAAAATTTAGATATAAAAACGTTAGAAAGAACAATAAAAAGTATTTTTAATACTTTTGAGAAAAATTCTTATAAAAATAGCAAAAGCAGTATTGATAGTACTCTTATAATCAATCGGTATTTAAACAATAATAAAGTTAATTTTTTAGAGGTAACAGATAAATCACATATAGATTTATTTTTAAATGAATTTATAAGGTTCTAAATTTTAATTTTTTAGTTTTAGATTTTAGAACTCATTAATAAGTTTAGCCCTATAACATTATAGAAAGGATTAGAATAAATAAGATGAATTTTGAAAATATCAGTTTATTTGATAGTAACAATTCACAAAATGAAGATAATATAGAAATTAAAGACAATTCACCTTTAGCTGAAAGATTAAAGCCAGAAACTTTAGATGAGTATATAGGACAAGAACATATATTAGCTAAAGACAAACTTTTATATAGAGCTATAAATGCAGATAGACTTTCTTCACTAATATTATATGGCCCACCAGGTATAGGAAAGACTAGTTTGGCAAGAATAATAGCCAAAACTACAAAAAGTAAATTTAAATCATTAAATGCAGTTACAAGCAATTTGAAAGAGCTAAGAGAAACCATAGATAAGGCTGAAAACAGCTTAAATATGGAAGGGAAAAAAACTATAGTATTTATAGATGAGATACACAGATTTAATAAAAATCAACAGGATGCACTTCTTCCACATGTGGAGAAAGGACGAATAATTTTAGTTGGTGCTACAACGGAAAATCCTTTTTTTGAAGTTAATAAGGCACTAATTTCAAGAGCTATGATATTTAAATTAGATCCTTTAAATAAAAAACACATAGAAAAGATGGTAAAAGGAGCACTTAATAATAAAGAAAAGGGATTTGGTAATATAAATATAAACCTTCAAGATGATGCTCTTAATTTTTTAGTAGAGTGTTCAAATGGAGATGGTAGAAGAGCGTTAAATGCCCTTGAACTTGCAGTACTTACTACAAATAAAAATAGTAATGGAATAATTGATATAGATCTAAAAACTATAGAAGAATGTATACAAAGAAAACATATAAATTATGACAAAAATAGTGATAATCATTATGATGTTGTTTCTGCTTTTATAAAAAGTATGCGGGGATCGGATCCAGATGCAGCCATACACTATTTGGCAAGAATGCTTTATGCAGGAGAAGATATAGAGTTTATAGCAAGAAGAATCTTAATAGCTGCTAGCGAAGATGTAGGAAATGCAGACCCATATGCTCTGCTTATTGCAAAAGCTTGCTTAGATGGAATAAAGGAAATTGGTATGCCAGAGGCTAGAATACTTTTAGCACAAGCAGTAACTTATGTAGCCTCTGCTCCTAAAAGCAATGCTTCTTACAATGCTATAAATATGGCACTTAAAGATATTGAAAAAGAAGATATAGGAGAAGTTCCTAATCATTTAAGAGAAAAGGGTTACAGTGGAGCTGAAAGGCTGTATAGTGATAAAGAAAAATATTTATATCCACACGATTATAAAAATCATTATGTAAAACAACAGTATTTACCACATAAAATAAAAGAGAAACAATATTACAATCCTAGTGATTTAGGATATGAAGGTAAAATTAAGTTAAGATTGGAAAAATTAAGATATTAGATTAATTTGTAAAAATAGTATATAATAGTTCGTAATGTAAAGAATTATTATATAAATTAATATATTAATGAAAAATTAACATTTTTTTGGAGAAAACTTTTCAAAAACTGTTGAAATTTTTATTGATAATTATTAAAATGTTTAAAACAATTAATATTGCAGAGAGGTTTATTTATGACTATAAAATTATATTATGATAATCTATATCTAAAAGAATTTGATTCTAAAGTAGAAAAAATAGAAGAAATTGATGGAAAATATCATGTTGTTTTACAGAGAACAGCTTTTTATCCAGAAGGTGGAGGACAGCCTTGTGACATAGGAACAATAGATGGATTAAATGTTATATACGTGTATGAAAAAGATGATTTAATATATCATGTTATGGAAGAAAAAATTAATAAGGATAAAGTTAGAGGAATTATAGATTTTAATAGAAGATTTGATTACATGCAGCAACATACTGGTGAACATATATTGTCAGGAGTGTTTAAATATCTTTATGGAGCTAATAATGATAGTTTTCATTTAGGTGAAGAATATGTAAGTATAGATATTGATATTAAAAATTTAACTAAAGATATGGTTTCCAAGGTAGAAGATATAGCAGATAGTGTTATATCAATGGATTTACCAGTAAAAACATATGTGGTAGATGATTTAAAAACTCAAGAAATTACATTAAGGAAAAAAGTTAATGTTGAGAAAAATATTAGAGTTGTCCAAATTGGAAATTTTGATTTTAGTGGATGTTGCGGAACACATGTAGAAAATACTTGTCAAGTTGAAACTATAAAAATATTAAAATGGGAAAATTATAAAGGAAAAACTAGGGTTTATTTTAAATGTGGAGAAAGAGTTAACAAAGATTATAATAAAAAACACGAAATTCTTTCTACAGTTTATCAAATGCTAGGTTGTAAACTAGATCAAATAATTCCAATAACAAGAGAAAATCAAACTACTATAAAATCTTTAAATAAAGAAGTTAAGGACTTAAAAGAAAAAATAGTATTTTTAGAAACTAAAGAGATATTAAGAAATTTAGGCGATAAAAAATTAATAAATATAACTTTTAAAGATGAAACATTACAGGACATAGAGCTATATATAAAGGAAATAAATAAAAATAAAGAATGTATCATTTTAGCTTTATCTGAGACAGATAAACAAGTGGTTTTAACTTATAATGGAGATTTTGCTATAGAGTGTGGCAAAATGTTTAAAGAAAATATAAAATCTTTTGATGGAAAAGGTGGAGGAAATAAAAAAAGAGCTCAAGGTGTATTTGAAAGCAATGAAAAAGCTCTAGAATTCTATAACTTCCTTTTAGAAAAAATACAATAAGAAAACTAAATGCCAGCATTATAGCTGGTGTTTTTTGTTTAATAAAATTTTTTTATTAACTGTATCCCTATATTTCCTATAAGTGCAATTAAAACTTGTTATATATTTTATTGAATTTGCACATCTTAAATATGTAATAAAAAATATTTTGTAAAACTTAATTTAGGAGGTATTTAACATGGCAGAAATTTTTAAAATTAATGACTCTCATGGTAATGAAGTTGAAATGGAGCTTATAGATAAGCTGAAATTAGATGATAAGGAGTATATAATTGCAGGTCCTAAAAATGCTAATGAAGCATATGCATACAGAGTTACACGATTAAATAATGAAATACAATATACTTCAATAAGTAGAGGGGATGAATTTAATAAAGTACTTAAAGCTTATAATAAAACTGCTTAGAAATAAAAAATACTATTCCTGTTAAAAATAATTAGGAAGAAGGTGAATCCTGTGAAAACTTCAAAAGAAATAAAAGATGAAAATGAAAAATATTATAAAGAAAAATTTGAAAATTCTGGACACCTTCCAGATAAAAATACTTTTCCCAATCATCAAGAAAACCCTGGAACACAAAACTATCAAATAAATAATAGACGTTAAAATTAATTAAAAGGACTATTTCAAAATATAAAATTATTTTGAAATAGTCTTTTTGTATATTTAGTTTATTAAAAATATAATTGGAATATAATTGAAAGGTGAAAAGATTTTTTAGCAGTAGTATAAACGTAGAAAACAGTAGTTTTTATAATTTAGATTTTTATTATGATAAAAAACAAATTATGAGGTATAATATGTTAATATATAAATAAATTTCTATTTAAACTTTATTATATAGAGATGAACTTTCTACATTTAACTTATAATTTAATTTTTGGTATTAAATAAAAAAATAAACATCTTATAGAAATTTAATCTTAAAAATTCTCAAGTAATAATGGTATAAGTTAGATCTCTAGATTATAATCATATTATTAAGATGAAACTAAATTTAAAATATACATGAAGGAGAAGTCAAATGGTTTTTGAAGAGAGATTAAAACACTATGAAAAAGAAGCTAAAAGCTTTACTAAAACTTATAATATTTTAGGAGCATTAAGACTTATAGTGTTTATATTAGCTGCTTTTTTTACTTATGCTATATGGAAGTTAGGTTTAATTCCAATATATAGCATATGTTTTGCTATAAGTTATGTAGCTTTTATAATACTTGTGGTTTATCATAGAAATATTAGTGATAAATTACAATATGCTAAAGGTATGATAGGAATAAATAAAGATTATATTGATAGAACTAATGGAAAATGGGTAAATTTCAAAGATTGTGGTGAAGAATTTATAGATAGAAAGCATCCATATTCTTTTGATTTAGATATTGTTGGAGATAAATCCTTATTTCAGCTTATAAATACTACTAATACTTTTATAGGTAGAGAGAGGTTATCTAAATCATTGTTAAATCCTGATTTTGATACGGAAATTATAAAGAAAAGACAGGATGCAATAAAAGAGTTATCTTCTAAGTTAGAGTTTTGCCAAAGCATAGAAAACTCTGCATATAGAGATAGAGAAAAACTACAAAATCCAAGATTTTTATTTAAATATGGAAGTGAAAAAAAGGAAATTACCAACAAAGGGTTTATAAAAAAAATACTATATATACTTCCAATTATAACAGTTCCAATATCTTTAGCGCTAATATTATTTAAAGGTACTTTAGGTTTTAAACTAGCGTTTCTTATAATAGCAATTCAACTTTTAATTTGGGCAATGGGATTAAACAAAATAAATCAAAGTTTTTATGAAGTATCTAAATTTAAAAGTGGGTTTGATGGATACTATAATTTGTTAAAACTTATAGAAAATGAAGAATTTAAAAGTGAATTGCTTAAAGATTTAAAAGAAAAACTTTTTGAAACTGGAAATGAATCTTTAAAGGGAATGAAAGATTTAAATAAAATTATGAACAAGATAAATCTTAGATTTAATACTTTTTTCATGTTGCCCCTAAATGGAATATTTCTTTGGGATTATCAATGTATATTTGCGCTTGAAAGTTGGAATAAAAAATATGGAAGCAATATAGAAATGTGGCTAAGTTTAATAGGCGAATTAGAAAGTTTAATAAGTTTTTCTGTGCTTATGCATATAAATGACAATGTTACAATGTGTGAAATAAATGATAAATCTTTAAAAGTAAAAGCTGTGAACTTGGGACACCCACTTATAAATTCTTCTATTAGGGTTTGTAATGACTTTAGTATGGATGATGAGATATTTGTAATAACGGGATCTAATATGTCAGGAAAGACAACTTTTTTAAGAACAATAGGAATTAATCTTGTTCTTGCTTATAACGGAGCCCCAGTGTGTGCGAAAGAGATGGTTGCATCTAAAGTTCAAATATATACATCTATGAGAATTAGTGATGATTTGAAAAATGGTGTATCTACATTTTATGCAGAACTTATAAGGATAAAACAAATAATTGATTATTCTAATAAAAATAGCAAAATGATATTTCTAATAGATGAAATTTTTAGAGGAACTAATTCTGTAGATAGAATTACAGGAGCTAAAAATGTATTAGCAAATTTAAATAAGTTAGGAGCAATTGGATTAATAACTACCCATGATTTAGAACTTTGTGCTCTTGAAACTAACAATAGGATAAAAAATTTTCATTTTGCAGAGAATTATAATGAAAATAAAATTCTTTTTGATTATAAATTAAAAAATGGAAGATCCACCTCTACAAATGCAAAATATTTAATGAAGATGGTAGGAATAAATATATTAGAAGAGTAAAATTATACATTATAAAAAATAATCGCCAACAAAATGTAGGCGATTATTTCTATTGGTTTAAAAACCTTTTTTCTTAGCTATAATACCACTTTCGTTAGTTCCTGGTTCTTCTATTGTAGTATTAAAACTATTTTTGGCAAATTGATTTTGAGTTTTGTTTCCATTTTTCAAATAGTTTTCTTCAGAATATTCTTTTCTATTTTTAGTCTTCATAATTGTCATCCTTTCATCATTAAATTCATAATTAGTATGTGAATAAACTAAAAGAATATTCTGCGTTTTATATAAGAAAAAATTTATTTTTAAAATATAGAATATAAAATAAAATTTTGATACAATAGTCAATATAGTTATAGAAATATAACTGTGTAGTAACTATAATTTAAGGGGGCAATATGAAGGATTTAACAGAAGGACATGAAGGAAAACAGATTTTTACTTTTGCATTACCAATGCTTATAGGAAGTTTGTTTCAACAATTATACAATACAGCAGATAGTATAATTGTTGGGCGTTTTATTGGTAAGGATGCAATGGCTGCTGTTTCAGGGGCAAATCCAATTATGTTTTTATTAACATCGTTACTTATGGGAGTTACTCTTGGGTTTTCAATTTTAGTATCTCAATATTATGGTTCTAAAAATATGAAAAAAATAAAACGTACAATTGATACAACATATATTTTTATATTTATAACATCAATTATTATTACTATAATAGGTATAATTTTTAGTGAACCTATATTAAAAATTATGAATACTCCAGATGTTATAATGAATCAGTCAAAAGAATATCTTATAATTATTTTTTCAGGGACTATTTTTTCAGCAGGATATAATTCTGTAAGTGCTATATTAAGAGGACTTGGTGATTCTACTAACCCTTTAATATTTCTTATAATATCTACAATTTTAAATATAGTTTTAGATATAGTTTTTATATTAAATTTTAATATGGGTGTAAATGGTGTTGCATTGGCAACTATAATAGCTCAAGGAATTTCTTTTATATTTAGTATAATTTATCTTAATAAAAAGCATGAAGTTTTAAAAATAAGATTTAAAGGATTAAAATATGATAAGGATATATTTAAAAAAGGATTAAGACTTGGAATTCCTAGTGCTATTCAACAAATGTTATTTTCTTTTGGCAATATAGCGCTTCAATCATTAGTAAATGGTTATGGAACATCTGCTATGGCAGCTTTTGGGGCAGGGACTAAGGTTGAAACTTTTATATCTATACCAATAATGAATTTAGGTGCAGCAGTTTCTACTTTTGTTGCTCAAAATATGGGAGCAGGAAAGTTAGATAGAATAAAAAAGGGAGTAAAATCATCTTTATTTATGGCAGCTTCATTATCAATAGTTGTTTTAGTAATATTTTTAATGTTTAACAAAGAACTTATAGGGCTTTTTAATACAGATAAGGAAGTTGTAGATATTGGTTCAAGATATTTAATGACTGTTGGACCATTCTTTATAGCAATATCTACATCTTTTATGCTTACCAGCGCTATAAGAGGAGCAGGGGATTCGATGTTTTCATTAATAAGTTCTATAATTTCATTATGGGCTGTAAGAATTCCAGCATCCTATATATTTTCTAAATATTTAGGTGTAAATGGAATATGGGTAGGAATACCAGTAGGCTGGATTGTAGGATGGTTTGTAACTTTTTGGTATTATAAAAAAGGTATGTGGCAAAAAAAGGATATAATTAAAAACTCATAGAAAGTACATATTTTAAAATATATAGGATTCTAAGTTAGGTTATTGTATAGGGAAACAAGCTCGCATTTGAATTTATTCAATAACTTTAAATGTTTTTATGCAAGATGCAGTGTTGAATTCTAACTGATTCAGAACATGTCTCATTATTTTGGATATCCAAGTTTTGGAATGAATAAATTTAAGAGTCAACTTGGAATCCTATAGTTCTATATGAATTAAGTAGTTAAAAGTATAATTAATTTCTTTTGTATAAAATATTAAAAAATATATTTTAATATTTGAATATATAAATGCTTTATGATAAAATAAGATTAAAAGATAAGGGATATTTGTTAATAAAAATTATTGTAATTTAATATATTAATGTAAGGATACAAATGCTATTAAAATTTTTAAAAAGCACAGGTATAGCAATTGTGCATTTGCATAACCTAATATTAAATTCTATTTATAAGGAGTGGTAAAAATGATAAAACATATAACAGATAGTAGTTTTAATGAAGAGGTTCTAAATTCAAAAGGTTTAGTTTTAGTAGATTTCTGGGCACCATGGTGTGGACCATGTAAAATGCTTGGACCTGTTTTAGAAGAACTAGCAGGAGAGATGAATAATAATTTAACTATAGGAAAAGTAGATATAGATACAAATGTTGAAAAAGCATCTGCATATAAAATATCAGCGGTTCCAACTATGTTATTATTTAAAGATGGTGACTTAGTAGATAAATTTAGTGGATTTGCACCTAAAGAAATGTTAGTTGAATTTTTAAACAAACATATGTAATAAAGAAAGGCATGATTTAAGATGGAACAGATGAAACAGTATGATGTAGCTATTATAGGAAGTGGTCCTGCAGGAATTAGTGCTGCATTAAATTTAAAAATAAGAAATAAAAGCTTTGTAATTTTTGGTCAAGAGAATCTTAGTAATAAGTTAGAACTAGCTCCAAAAATAGATAATTATCTTGGATTTCCAGGTATAAGTGGAAAAGAACTTACTAACAATTTTAAGAAGCATATAGATGATATAGGTATAAAAATAACATATGAAAAAGTAACAAACGTGTATTCAATGGGAAGCTTCTTTGCGGTAGTTTGTAATGATAAATCTTACAAAGTAGATGCAGTTATATTAGCAACAGGAGTAAACTATGGAAAATTACTACAAGGAGAAGAAAAGCTTGTAGGAAGAGGTGTAAGCTATTGTGCAACCTGTGATGGTCCATTATATAAAGGAAAAGAAGTAGCTGTTGTTGGTTACAATCAAGCTTCTTTAGAAGAAGTTGATTATTTAAAAGGAGTGGCATCTAAAGTATACTTTGTTCCAATGTTTAAAGGCCAATTTAGTTTAGGTGATAATGTAGAAGTTATTCACAGTAAAATTAAATCTATTGAAGGTGAAAATTCTTTTGAAAAGATAATATTTGAAGATAAAGAATTAACAGTATCAGGATTATTTATATTAAGAGATAGTGTAGCACCAGATGTGTTAATGCCAGGACTTAAATCTGCAGACGGTCATATAGAAGTAAATAGAAACCTGGAAACAAATATAAAAGGAGCTTTTGCAGCTGGCGATTGTATTGGAAAACCTTACGGTTATATAAAATCAGCTGGAGAAGGTCAAATTGCTTCATTAAATGCTGTAAGTTATTTATATGAAAAGGCGATTAGTAATAAAAATAAATAGTGAAAAACTACTTTAAAATAGATATTAATCTTATTTTAAAGTAGTTTTTTTTTATTTGAATAGAGCAATTATAGATAACTTAGTATATTATATTATAGAGATAATTTAAAAGCTTGCTAAGGGGTGAGTTTATGAAAAATATAAGTAAATATGAAGCAATAAATTTTTTGAACAATAGAGATGCTATATTTTTGGATGTAAGATCTTATTCTGAATTTGAGTATGGTCATATACCTAATGCAATATCTATACCAATAGATGAGCTAAATGAAAAAATTGATTTATTAGAACCATATAAAAATGAAAACATTGTTATTTACTGTAGTTCTGGTTCAAGAAGTTTTACAGCAAGTTCATTTTTAAGTAGAAATGGATTTAGATATATATATAATTTAACTGGTGGAATTAGCCCGTTACAAAATTATTTAGTAAGATAAAAAAATCAATTTATAAATTTATAAGTTAAATATGAAAAGTACAATAAGATATTTTAAATAGATGTCTTATTGTGCTTTATTTTACGTAAAAATAAAGGAAAAATAGACTTTGACTTTCTTTGACTTTTATATTATTATAAATATATTGAAATTAAATTATTTATTATAATTTTAAAAGTTAATTTATAATAATAATAACAAAGTAAGTTAAAATAATTTTAGAACTATAATAAATATGAACACAAGGTAAGGTGATAATATGAATATATTAAATATAAACAAGATTTTAGTTATCTAAAAGTTTATTATATGTATAACTTTTACATATAATGAAAAACTAATATGGAATGCGCTTAAAATATAAACTCACTTTAAAGTGTTTTGTTAAATAGAATAATTAGAAAATTAAGAGGAGGTGAAATGTTGCAATAAATTTTAATAAAATCTATTGCAACATAAAAATATATGAATGTAGATAAAATGACTGTAAGAGTACAACAAAGTTTAAATGATGCATATAGTGAGGCCGTAAAGTATAATCATCAACAAGTGGATGTAATACATTTATTTGCAGCTCTTGTAAATCAAGAAGATGGATTAATTCCTAATATTTTTGAAAAGATGTCAGTTAATATAAATGTACTTAGAAATGATTTGCATACTGAATTGGATAGAATGCCTAAAGTGTTAGGTGAAGGAGCTCAAAATTCAGGTGTAGTAGCTACAAGAAGAATAAATGAAGTTTTAGTTAAGGCAGATGAAATTGCAACGGAATTTAAAGATTCATATATTAGTGTGGAACATGTAATGATTGCTATTATGGAAGTTGACAAAAAAGGTGCAGTTGGAAAAATATTAGACAGATTTAATATAAATAAAAATGAATTTTTAAAAGTTTTATCAGATGTAAGAGGTAATCAAAGAGTTGATACTCAAGATCCAGAAGGAACATATGATGCACTTAAAAAGTACGGAACAAATCTTATTGAACTTGCTAAAAAACACAAACTAGATCCCGTAATTGGACGTGATGAAGAAATTAGAAGAACAATAAGAATACTTTCAAGAAGAACAAAAAATAATCCTGTATTGATAGGAGAACCTGGTGTTGGTAAAACTGCTATTGTTGAAGGTTTGGCAGAAAGAATAGTAAGAGGAGATGTTCCAGAAGGATTAAAAGATAGAATTATTTTCTCATTAGACATGGGTGCATTAATTGCAGGGGCTAAATATAGAGGCGAATTTGAAGAAAGATTAAAAGCAGTATTAAAAGAAGTTCAAAGTTCAGAGGGAAAAATAATATTATTTATAGATGAAATTCATACAATTGTAGGTGCTGGAAAAACAGATGGAGCAATGGATGCAGGTAACTTAATTAAACCATTACTTGCAAGAGGGGAACTTCACTGTATTGGGGCTACAACTTTTGATGAATATAGACAATATATAGAAAAAGATAAAGCATTAGAAAGAAGATTCCAAACAGTTATAATAGAAGAGCCAACAGTAGAAGATACAGTTTCTATTTTAAGAGGGCTAAAAGAAAGGTTCGAAATACATCATGGAATAAGAATACATGATTCAGCTATAGTAGCTGCAGCGAAATTTTCAGATAGGTATATTCAAGATAGATATCTTCCAGATAAAGCAATTGATTTAATAGATGAAGCTGGCGCTATGATAAGAAGTGAAATAGACTCTCTTCCAACAGAACTTGATATTATAAGAAGAAAAAAATTAATGCTTGAGACAGAAAGAGAAGCATTAACTAAAGAAAATGATGAGGCTTCACAAAAAAGGCTTAAAAATCTAGAAAAAGAACTTGCCGAATTAAAAGAAAAAAATGATGAAATGACAGCCAAATATGAAAAGGAAAAAGGCCATATTTTAGAAATAAGAAATTTAAAATCTCAACTTGACAAAGTTCGTGGAGATTTAGAAAAGGCTGAAAGAGAATATGATTTAAATACTGTTGCAGAGCTTAAATATGGAACAATTCCAGAACTTGAAAGACAAGTAAAAGACAAAGAAGAAGAAATGAAAAAAAATTATGAAGGTGCTCTTTTAAAAGAAGAAGTAACGGAAAGTGAAATATCTGAAATTGTTTCAAAATGGACTGGTATTCCAGTTACAAGATTAGTTGAAGGTGAAAGACAAAAACTTTTAAGATTAGAAAAAGAGCTGCAAAAAAGAGTAGTAGGCCAAGAAGAGGCAACAAATGCAGTATCTAATGCAGTACTTAGAGCTAGAGCAGGGCTTAAAGATCCTAATAGACCTATTGGTTCATTTATATTCTTGGGGCCTACTGGTGTTGGTAAAACAGAACTTGCTAAAACTCTTGCAAGAAACTTGTTTGATAGTGAAGAAAATATTGTAAGAATAGATATGTCAGAATATATGGAGAAATACTCAGTTTCAAGACTCATAGGACCACCTCCAGGATATGTGGGTTATGAAGAAGGAGGACAATTAACAGAAGCAGTTAGAAGAAGTCCATATTCAGTAATATTATTTGATGAAATTGAAAAAGCCCATGAAGACGTATTTAATATATTTTTACAAATATTAGATGATGGAAGGCTTACAGATAATAAGGGTAAAACTGTAGATTTTAAAAATACAATTATCATTATGACGTCTAATTTAGGAAGTAGTTATTTGTTAGAAAATCAAGATGAAAGTGGAATAAGTGAAGATGCAAAAAATGCTGTAATGAATGAGATGAAGTTAAGATTTAAGCCAGAATTCTTAAATAGATTAGATGATATTATAATGTTTAAACCTTTAAGTGGAGAAGGTATTAAAAAGATAATAGATATATTTTTAAAAGATGTAAGAAGGAGATTAAGTGATAGAAATATAACCTTAAAAGTAACTGATGATGCAAAGGATATATTAGTAAAGGAAGGTTATGACCCAGTTTATGGTGCAAGACCATTAAAAAGATACATTGGAAATGTGTTAGAGACTAAAATAGCTAAAATGATAATTGCGGGAGAAATTTATGATGGTTCTGTAGTTCTTGTTGATGGTAAAGATGAAGTTTTAGAAATAACAGTTAAAAATTAAAAGAGCTATTCTATAGTGATATAAGCTTGAAATTAAATTCATTCAATAACTAAGAATATTTTTATGTAAAATGTAGTTTTGAATTTAGGATATTACAAGCTTGTATCACTTTTTAGTTGTTTAGAATTTTGAATAGATATAGCGTTGAAGTTTTATATTAAGTATAGCCTTTTTAGTATAAGCTTTTTTAGTATATATTGAATTTTAAAAAAGGTATTGGGCAGAATTATATATATAATCTAAAATAAAAAATAATGAACTATTGAAAAAAGTAAAAAATTACGGTAAAATAGTATTTAAAAACCTCATATATAAAAATAAATACTATTTTATTAGGTAAAATTTAAAGTTTAACATGTTTTTATAAAGAAGTTTAATTAAGCTTATAAGATTATATATAGATATTTTATTATAAATACAATTTTAAGTTATTAAAATAAACTTAAAATAGTCATAAAAATAAATCTATAATAATATAGTATTATATTATATTAAAAGAAAACCTAAAATTTCTATTTGAACAGTTTTAGGTTTTATTATATATTATAATTTTATAAAGTTTTATATAATTCTAGAAAAACAAACTGGAAATTAGAATTATTTATAAGTCTAAAATATTGTTATTTGAAATATTTATGAGAATAACTAACTCTTAACAGTATTTAAGTTTCGGTATGAGTAATTTTAAAAGTAAACTTGAAACCTTATAATAACTTAGGATAAATAAAAAGGTGATTTATGAGAAATTGTAAGTAAATTTAAAGAGTTATATAAATTACGTTTAATGATTGGTGATGAAAATGATTGATGATTTTATTAATTTAGATATGAAATTAGAATTAAACCTTAATAAGGAAGTTAAAAATACCTTATTAAGGTTTAATGTTGTAAGAAAAAATGAAGTAGGTGAAAATTATAAGTTTAAAGAAATTTTTGGAAATATAAAAGATGATAAAATAATTAAAGTTAATAATAGTTTTAAAATATCTTATAAAAATTTTTATGAACAGCATAATAATTTTCTAAAAATTTTATTGAAAGGGAATTATTTAGAAAGTGACATTATTGTTTTAAATAGTGATGAAGAAGTTGAGGTTTTAAAATTCCTTGAAAATTGCAAATTTGACTTAATTACAAATGGTAAAAAATACCTAAATAGAAAAATATTAAATCGAAATTTAGATTTAAAATTTAAATTATTTGTTGATGAAGATGAAGATAAAGTGAAGTTAACTCAAATTAGTGAGATTCCTGATTATAGTACAAATAATTTTGAATATTTTTTATTGGGTAATAATATTTATAAACCAGAAATAATGCAATCTTTTAGATATAGCACTTTTTATAAGAATTTTAATACATTAGGATCTTCTACACTGACCTTTAAGAATAAGGATTTAGAAAAAACAATAGGGTTGATTTCTTTTAAATTAAAAGAGGTTAGTAATTATTTTTATATAGAAAGGCCTAATTTAAATAAAAAAATTCAGCCTTTAAAAGTGGACTTCTATATAGAAAGTAATACAAATGAAATCACGGTGAATCCTATGTTTACTTATGGAGATATTGTAATTGATATTTGCAGTGAAGATAAATTTATGCAGTCCCAAAAAGTATCTTCAAGAGATTTAGATAAAGAGAAAAAAGTAAACGATGTATTAAAAAAATATAACTTTGATATGAGAAAAATAGGATTTGTTTTAGATAATACAAAAGATATAATAGATTTCATATTGCATGGAAAAGAGAAATTGAAAGAATTGGGTACAATTCATAAAAGCGAGGATTTTAAATGTAAAAAAGTATATAAAGAAAATGATTATGAACCTACTATGGAGGTTTATAATGAATATATAGAGTTTAGCTTAGGTATTGAAGAGATAACTTTTGAGGATGTTAATAATATTTTTAATGCCATAGAAAATGAAGAGAAAATAGTAACGATGAAGAATGGTTCCTATATATATTTAAATAATAAAAAATTGTTTAAAATTTATGAGGGAATAGGGTCAAGAAATTTTTCAAGTAGTAAGTCTAAAAATGGAAGATTTGTTGTATCAAGAATTGCTTCTGTCTTTGTAAAAGGCGGAAGTGGAAATTTTCATACCCAAAAATGGAGAAAAACAGCTAATGATATAGCAGAAAATGAGGCTAATAATAAACTTTATATAGAAAAGAAAGAAAAGTTAAAAGAATTTATATATAAAATAGAAAGTGTAGAAGATGAGTTTAAACTGCCTAAAAATCTGCAAGGAGTTATTCGCAATTATCAAATTATAGGATTTAAATGGCTTAAAACTTTGGCGTTAAGAAATTTAGGGGGAATACTTGCTGATGAAATGGGGCTTGGAAAAACTCTTCAAGCAATATGTTTAATACTTGACTATGTAGAAAATTCCAAAGATAGTGATAAAAAATATCCATCTATAGTTGTAGCGCCTACATCGTTAATTTATAACTGGGAAAATGAAATATTAAAATTTGCGCCTAATTTAAAAACTTGTGTTATTTATGGAGTAGCTAAGGAAAGAAGACCACTGTTTGAAACAATAAATGAATATGATGTGGTAATAACATCATATAGTACCTTAGCAAAAGATATTGATTATTATAATAACATAGAGTTTCAATATTCTTTTATTGATGAAGGACAACAAATTAAAAACTCAAATACATTAAATTCAAAAGCTGTAAAGTTAATAGATGCAAAGGCTAGATTTGCTTTAACAGGTACGCCTATAGAGAATTCCCTTTTAGAACTTTGGTCTATTTTTGACTATATAATGCCAGGGTACTTGTTATCGAAATCAAAATTTTATAGAGCTTTTCAATATCCAATAGAAAAATTTGGAGATGAGGCTGCATTAGATACCCTAAATCAAATTATAAGACCTTTTATATTAAGAAGAATGAAAAAAGATGTACTTTTAGAACTTCCTGAAAAGATTGAACAACAAATTATAATAGATATGCCTATTAAACAAAAAAGAGCTTATGATGTATGTTTGAAAAATGCTAGAAATTTAGTTCAAAATGAAATTGAAGATAAGGGAATAAATAAAAGTCAAATACACATATTTTCATTGCTTACAAGGCTAAGACAAGTATGTTGTGACCCAAGAGTAGTTTTAGATGAATATAATGGGCCAAATGGGAAAATGGAAATGTTAAAAAGTATTGTAAGAGAGGCAATAAGTAATGGAAGTAAAATTTTAATATTCTCCCAATTTGTAACCATTTTAGAAAATATTAAAAATGAACTTGACAGTGAGGAAATAGATACATTAATTTTAACAGGAAAAACAAAAGTTAAAGATAGACTTTCTCTTGTAGAAAAGTTTAATGAAGGAGAACAAAGTGTCTTTTTAATATCGTTAAAGGCTGGTGGATATGGATTAAATCTAACTTCTGCAGATGTGGTAATACACTTTGATCCATGGTGGAATCCAGCTGTAGAGAGTCAGGCAACAGATAGAGCACATAGAATAGGACAAGATAAAACAGTTAAGGTATATAAATTGATAACTAAGGGAACAATTGAAGAACGAATAATAAAACTTCACAGTTTAAAACGAAATATTATAGATAATGTTCTAAAAGATAAAAATTCTGAGGGTAGTTTTATCTCCAGCTTATCACAAAGGGAAATAGAACAATTATTTTCATAATAATTTATAAATATGGGAAACTACAGTTGAGATTTATTTTAAAATCACTGTAGTTTTCATTTTGAAAATAAAAAATGCATAAATTTATAGAAAAAATAAAAATAAGGAACGTACAAAAGCAGATTATTTCATAAAAAAATAAAAAAATATTCGTAAAAACTCTTTTCACTTAAAAAGAATTATGCTATTATAATAAGCGTGTTCAAAAAAAAGATAAAGTGAGTGATAGATATGGAAAAGTATTTTAAGCTTAAAGAGAACAATACTAATGTTAAAACAGAGATAGTAGCGGGAATGACTACATTTATGACGATGGCGTATATTTTAATAGTTAACCCATCTATTCTGTCAGTAGCAGGTATGGATTCTGGAGCAGTATTTACAGCAACTGCATTGTCAGCAGTAATAGCAACACTTATAATGGGACTTTATGCAAAATTGCCTTTTGCACAAGCTCCAGGAATGGGATTAAATGCATTCTTTGCTTTTACAATAGTTAAAGGCATGGGATATTCTTATCAATTTGCATTAACGGCAGTATTTTTAGAAGGATTAATATTTATATTTTTGACGTTATTTAATGTTCGTGAAGCAATTGTGGATTCAATACCAGAAAATATTAAAAAAGGAATATCAGTAGGTATAGGTCTATTAATAGCATTAATAGGACTTGAAGGCGCTGGAATAGTAGTTCATCCAGACGGTGGTGGAACAATAGTTGCACTTGGAAATATTATTTCAGGTCAAGGACTTTTAGCAATAATAGGTGTAATACTAACATCAATATTATTAACTAGAAATATAAAAGGGGCATTATTTATAGGAATGCTTCTTACAGCAGTAATTGGTATACCGATGGGAATTACTCATATGCCATCTAATATTGTAAGTATGCCACCATCAATTTCATCTTCAATGTTTGCTTTTGAATGGCATAACATAATTTCTTTAGATATGGTTATTGTATTATTTACATTATTATTTATGGATATGTTTGATACAATAGGAACTTTAGTTGGAGTAGCAACAAAAGCTAAAATGTTAGATGAAAATGGAAAAGTTCCCAATATTAAAAAGGCACTTTTTGCAGATGCAGTAGGAACAACATTAGGTGCTTGTTTAGGGACTAGTACAGTTAGTACCTTTGTTGAAAGTGCATCAGGGGTTGCTGAAGGTGGAAGAACAGGATTAACAGCAGTTTCTACAGCAGTAATGTTTTTCCTAGCATTGTTTTTCTCCCCAATATTCGCTGTAATAACACCAGCTGTAACAGCTTCTGCACTAGTATTAGTAGGATTATTTATGATAGAACCTATAAAAGAAATAGATTTAGATGACTATACTGAAGCTATACCGGCATTTTTAACAATTATAATGATGCCATTTTCATACTCAATATCAGATGGTATAGTTTTTGGTGTAATATCATACATATTATTAAAATTGTGTTCAGGAAAACATAAAGACATAAGTATAACAACAGTTATAATAGGAATAATATTTCTGTTAAAGTTTTTGATATAATACATATAATATAAAAATAGCCAGTAAAAGATAAATTAAGCCCTTATCTTTTAACTGGTTATTTTTACTTTAATTAATATAATTAATTAAAAAGAAATATCCAAAGATTTTAAAAATAAACTCAATTCGTAGCATTTCTATTTCAAATGACATATTAAAACAAATATGATAGAATTAAATAAAGTTATACCTTTACATACATTAAAATTTTGTTTGAAATATTAAACATATCGAATTTTAAATTGTCTCAAATTTTAAACAAGGTATAAAATATAAAACTATATAAAAATATAAAAAAATATATTAATTTTAAATTGTATATGAATATAGGAGGAATAACAAATGAAAATATCAAAAAGAATAGGAAATGTTGAAGCATCAACAATAATGGAACTTTTAACTTATTCAGCAGAAGCTAAGAAAAGTGGTAAAAAAGTATATCATTTAAATATAGGACAACCTGATATTAAAACTCCACAAGGATTTGTAGATGCTATAAGAAATCATAAAGAAGAAGTTTTAGAATATGCATTATCAGAGGGATTACCAGAATTAATAGAAGTTATACAAAAATATTACGAAGGATATAATATCAAATTTAATAAAGATGAAATATTAATAGTAAACGGTGGTAGTGAAGCATTGTTATTTGCTATGTTAACAATATGTGATGAAGGTGACAATATAATAGTTCCAGAGCCATTTTATTCAAATTATAGCAGTTTTGCAAATGCAGTTGGTGTTACTATAAGACCAGTTACAACTTATGCAGAAAATGGTTTTCACCTACCTAAAAAAGAAGAAATATTAGCTAAAATAGATGAAAATACTTCTGCTATACTTTTATCAAACCCTGGAAATCCAACAGGAGTTGTTTACACTAAAGAAGAAATTCAAATGATAGCTGAAATAGCAAAAGAAAAAAATTTATGGGTAATAGCAGATGAGGTTTATAGAGAGTTTGTATATGAAGGAGAGTACACTAGCTTTGGAAATATAAAAGCAGCAGAAGATAGAGTTATAATAGTTGATAGTGTTTCTAAAAGATATAGTGCATGTGGGGCAAGAATAGGTTCTATAGCATCTAAGAATAAAGCTGTTATGACAGAACTTTTAAAATTATGTCAAGCAAGGTTATCAGTTCCAACATTAGAGCAAATAGGGGCGGTTGAGCTTTATAAAACTCCATCTTCTTACTTAAAAGAAGTTAATGAAGAATATAGAGAAAGAAGAGATGTTTTATATAACGAACTTATAAAAGTTCCTGGAGTAGTATGTAAAAAACCAACAGGAGCATTTTATATAATGGCTAAACTACCAGTTGAAAGCGCCGATGATTTTGTAAAGTGGTTATTAAAGGACTTTGAAATAGATGGGAAAACAGTAATGCCTTGTCCAGCAGAAGGTTTCTATGGAACAGAAGGGCTTGGAAAAGACGAAATAAGACTAGCTTATGTATTAGAAAAAGAAACATTAGAAGATGCAGCAAGAATATTAAAAGAAGGATTAAATGAATATTTAAAATTAAATAAGTAATATACGAAAAAAGCTTTCCTAATTTGAACTTATAGGAAGGCTTTTTTTATATGTTTAAAGTGAATATTTTTAATATAAAGTATTAAAGTGGTAAATAGAAAATATAAATAATAGTATATGTAATAAAGGTGATAGGGAGATAATCATGGCAAGTTTAAATAAGTGTAATTTATATTATGATGAGAATGTATATCATTTTTTAGTAGAGTATAGAGGAGATTTTACAAAAGAAATAAACAAAGTTTCTTATGCTTGTGGATATGCAATTAATAATAGTCTTGCGATAGTAGTTGTTGAATTTGAAAACTTAGAGAAATTAAAACAAGATGTTCCATCAATTATTTATATAGATTTTAGAAGTACATTTATATTACAAGATATTTCTCCAGATTATGCAGATAACATATAAACTGTTAAAAATCCAAATTTAGAAGGTGTTGTTCCAGAATATGATTTTGTTATTATAAAAAATAAAATAATGAATAAGATTAAATTTATAATCTATTAAATTAAAAAATTGTAAAATAATTAAAATTTTTCACTGAAAACATGGTATATTTAAGAAAAAAATAAAAAATAGCTTGAAAAATGTAAAATTTAAGAATATAATGAAGGTGTTTGAAATAGAAAATTAAATAGTGTGTATGTTGGGTACCTTTATAGGTATAATAGGGAAAGTGGTTAAAATCCACTACAGCCCCCGCTACTGTATACGGATACGAAATCAAATCCACTGGGTAATACTGGGAAGGATGATTAAGGTTATGCCGTGAGTCAGGAGACCTGCCTAATATATTATGTCATAGATTTCGGAGGGAAATTGGGTGTGTAAAAGATAATAAATATTATTTTGATGTTTATTTTTATTGGATATATAACCTCTGTTTTTCAGAGGTTTTTTTATTTTAAATTATATAAATAAGTTTTTAGGGGGAAAAAATGTTAAGATTAAACAAAAAAATTACAAGAACAATATTAAGTATTACATTATGCACAGTAATAAGCGTAGGATTTGCTGGTTGCTCTAGTTTAAATTCAGCATCTACAACATCTAATGTAGTTGTAGATAATCAAAAAAGTGAAAGTAAAGTTAAAACAAAGTTAGAAGATGAAAAAGTATATGTATCTTTAAAAGATACTACTAATTATTTGAAAGGAGAATTTTTATTAGAAAAAAATACAGTAACAGTTAAAAATAAAGAAGATATTATAACTATAAATTTAGAAAATTATGAAGCAAAAATAAATTCTACAGCTATAAATCTAAAGGATAAAATAAAAAAAGAAAATGATGATGTATACGTTATAATGGATTTTCTGAATGAAGCTGTAGATGCTAGATTTACATATAATAAAGAAAATAAAGAATTAAACATAAAAACAGAAATGCCATTAGAGTATACAAAGGCTTTTAGTGTTAAGTATTTGAAAGGTGGCATTAAAAAAATAACTGATGGAGAAAAGAGAACTTTGATTTTAGTTCCACAAGGAAAAGAAGTTCCAAAAGAATATAAAGATGAAATAGTAATTAATACTCCAATAGATAATGTTTTGCTAGGTTCTACAACTCAAGCATGCTTATTAAGATCAATAGGTGCTCTTAACAGTGTTAAAGCTGTAACTACAGAAGCTAAAAATTGGAGTATAGATGAGATAAAAAATGGAATGGAAAAGGGCGATATAGAGTTTGTTGGAAGAGGAGATTCACCAGATTATGAAAAAATATCTATGATGAAACCGGATTTGGCAGTGGTGTATACTGGGCCATCAGGACAACAAAAACTTATTGAAAAGCTAAAGGAATTGAATATAAATTATGTAGTTGATAATGAATATTTAGAAGAAAATCCTTATGGAAGAATGGAATGGGCTAAATTAATGAGTGCATTTTATGATAAAGAGGAAGAATCAGAAAAGCAATTTAATGAAGCTATAGAAAAAGTTAAGGCTGCAAGTAAAAATATAGAGGGAAAAGATAAGCCTAAAATTGTATGGGCAACAATAAGTAAAGGAAAAGTATATATACCTAAAGGTGATTCATATGTTGCAAAAATGATAGAGATGGCTGGCGGAGAATATATGTTTAAAGATGATGGAATAGGAAGTGGGAACATAAGCATAGAGGAGTTATATGCAAAGGCTAATGATGCAGATATATTTATGTATTCTTCTACTACAAACTATACACCAACATTAAAAAATGTTATTGAACAAGCTCCTATCCTTGAGAAACTTGATGTAGTTAAAAATAAAAAAGTTTGGTGTTTTGCTCCAGATTACTATCAATCAATAGATAAAACAGATGAACTTATTATAGATTTAATGGAAATATTCCATCCAGGTTCTATAGGTGAAGATATAAAACATTATGTAAATTATAAAGAATAAAGAATTAAAAATTAATATTGGAGAGAAAGATGGAATTTATAAAAAAATCTAGAGTTAAATACACAATTATTTTTTCTGTATTAATATTAGCACTATTTTTCACATTAACTTTTTGTATTTGTTTTGGGTCTGTAAAAATAGGTGCTTTGAATGTAAGTAATATTTTATTTAATAAAGATATCATAGAGGATCCTTTTTATGATATAGTTTGGAATATTAGATTTCCAAGGGCATTAGCTACAGTAATAGGAGGGTCAGCATTAGCTTGTTCAGGATTATTACTTCAAATATTTTTTAAAAATCCTATAGTTGAGCCTTATGTTTTAGGAGTATCATCAGGAGCTTCTCTTGCTGTTGGGATTATTATGCTGGGAGGTTTGAGTTTTGGGTTTGAAAGCATTTCGCCTTTTATGTTAGTAGCAGCAGCCTTTATAGGTTCATTGATAGTTATGTGTATAGTAATTATTTTTGCAGGAAAAGTAAAAAGCGTAGTTACGCTATTAGTAATAGGTATGATGTTTGGATATCTGTGCAGTGGGGTTACAAGCGTATTAACAGCTTTTGCTGATAAGGAAAAACTTCAGGGATTTACAATTTGGAGAATGGGCAGCTTTTCAGGATTTACATGGGAACAAGTTAGGGCTTTAATGATTATAGGAATTCCAGCTATACTATTAAGTATGATTATTATAAAGCCTTTAAACGCATTTTTATTAGGTGAAGATTATGCTAAAAGTATGGGTGTGAAGATTAAAAATTTTCGTATAGCTATTGTAGCAATTTCAAGCATTTTAGCTTCAGTTGTAACTGCATTTTCAGGTCCGGTTGCATTTATTGGTTTAGCAGTTCCTCAAATTTCAAGACTTATATTTAAAACAACAGATAATAAAGTACTTGTACCAGGAACAATAATATTAGGAGGTATAGTAACATCTATTTGTGACTTGATTGCTAGAACTATTTTTGCACCAATTGAACTACCAATAAGTGCTATAACTTCTTTTATTGGAGCACCAATAGTTATTTTCCTTATACTTAAAAGGAGGAGCACTATATGATGATGTTAGAAACTAAGAATTTATCTGTTGGTTATGATAAAAAAGTTGTAGTTAATAATGTTGAGATACAAGTGAATAAAGGTGAAATACTTTGTTTTTTAGGTGCAAATGGAGCTGGGAAAACTACAGTGTTAAGAACCCTTTCAACGCTTTTAAAGACTATTGACGGGGAAGTTTATTTAAAAAATGAAAATATAGATAAAATTGATAAAAAGGAACTTGCTAAAAAATTAGCATTAGTTTTAACAAATAAATTTTCAGGAGAGTTAACTACTGCATATGAAATCGTATCCACGGGAAGGTATCCTCATACTGGTTTTTTTGGACGACTTAATGAAAACGATAATGAAAAAATATTGGAAGCTTTATCAGTTGTAAATGCAGAACATTTAAAAGAAAGATATTTTAATGAATTAAGTGATGGAGAAAAACAAAAAGTTTTAGTAGCAAGAGCACTAGTTCAAGAACCAGAAATTATTATATTAGATGAACCAACAACTCATTTAGATATAAGACATAGATTAGAACTTATGGATATTTTAAAAGAGCTTAGCAAGAAAAAAAATATAGCAGTTGTAGTTTGTTTACATGAGATAGACATTGCTATTAAAAGTTGCGATAAAGTAGTTTTAATAAAAGATAATTCTATGTTGGCATATGGAACTCCAGAAGATGTAGTAGATGAAAAAGTAATAAACAATTTATATGGTATGGAAAATAATTATAATAATTTATTAGGATCGGTAGAACTTAAAAATAAATGTAAACCTGAAGTATTTATACTTGGTGGATGTGGTAAGGCTTCTCACATATATAGGGCTCTTACTAAACGATATATAGGAATTTCAACAGGAATACTTTATGAAAATGATATTGATTATGAAGTAGCAAGGACTATGGGATTAGAGATTTATAGTGCTAAACCCTATGAAAAAATTAAAGAGAAGGATGTAATCTATGCTAATAATGCATTAAATGATGTAAATATAGTTATAGATTCTGGGGCAAGTCTTCAGGGTATAAATAAATTAAATACTGAAATTATTAGGGAAGCTATAAGAAGAAAAAAGATAGTTTTATCTTTAAGAAATGAATATGAGACTATGAGACTATTTAGTGATTGTTATAAAAATATTAAAAATGTAAATAGTATATTAGAGCTTTTAAACGAGTGTCATATAGTAATTAAAAAATAATTTAATAAATGCAGTAGCGCATATTTTAGGAGGTGTAGGATTAAAATGTTTAGACTTTTATTTATAATGTCTCCAATGGATTCATCATACAAATTAAAAGAAGTAAATATGTCACTTCAAGAAAAATACAATAATGAATTTTCTATAGAGTTTATGGATACATATACAATAGATGAAAATCCAGAAGAATTTAATAGGTGCATGAGAGAAATTCAATGTTCAGATATGATTTTTATCACGGCACATGGTGGAATAAGTTACTTTAAAAGCTTAAATAAAATAATGGACAAGTATCAAGGAAAAAAGAAATTTTTTATTCATTCAGGTCTAGATGATGAAAATAATGAATTATTTAAAAAATCATCAATTTCTAAAGAGGAATATATAGATATATTAAACTATTTTTTAATAGGAGATACTGAAAATTTAGAAAATATGATACTGCATTTAGCTAAAAATTTAGGTGAAAAAAATTATAAAGTTAATTCACCTAAATATCCTAAATGGGAAGGTATATATTATCCAGGAAGAAATATAGAAAACCATGAAGAATATATAGAAGGTTTAAGAAATAATGAAAAGCCGATTATTGCTATTTTATTTTATAGCAAATATATGCATGAAAATAATGTAGAACATATTGATAGATTTATAAAAGAGATAGAAAATCTACAAGGTCAACCATTAGCAATATATACATCTAGTGCCCCTAATCTATCTATGGGATGTAAGGGATTTCAATGGGTTGTTGATAATATATTGATGAAAGATGGTAAATCCCAAGTTGATGCAATTATAAATACTATAGGATATTCTCAAAGTATATTAAGTAACCCTGGAGATGGTACAACTGTAGTGGATAAAAGTATATTTGAAAATATAAAAGTCCCAGTATTTCAAGGATTAAACACTTATCAAAGTTTTGAAAATTGGGAAAATTCATTGCAAGGTGTTGACATGATGTCTCTTACAGGAAGTGTTTATTATCCAGAGTTTGATGGACAAATAATTACTGTAACTACATCTTATTGCGAAAAAGTAAAAGATGAAATAGGAGAAAAATTAGTATTTAAGCCAATCAAAGAAAGAATTAATAAAGTCTGTAGGTTAGCTTTAAATTGGGCAAAGCTTAGAGTTATGGAAAATAAAAATAAGAAAGTAGCAATAATTTTTCATAATATGCCACCAAGAAATGATATGATTGGTTGTGCTTTTGGATTAGATACTCCTGCTACTGTATTTAATATAGTAGAAAAATTAAAAAGTGAGGATGTATATACAGAGTATGATTTTGAAAATGGTGATGAAATAATAAATAGAATTATTGATGCTGTAAGTAATGATATGAGATGGCTATCACCAGAAAAGGCTATAGAAAAGAGTGTAGATATAATAGAGGGTAATTTATATAGAAAATGGTTTTCTAATCTTTCCGAAAAGGTTCAGAATAAAATGACACATGATTGGGATACTCCACCTGGGGAATTTATGGTATTTAATGATAAACTCCCAATACCAGGTATTATTAACGGAAATATATTTATAGGACTTCAACCACCAAGGGGATATGAAGAAAAGGCAGATGAAGTTTATCATAGTACAGATATTGTTCCACCTCACCAATATATAGCTTTTTACAAGTGGGTAAAAAATGTATTTAAAGCTGATGTAATTGCGCATATTGGAACACATGGTACATTAGAATGGCTTCCTGGAAAAGAAGTTGGACTTTCGAAAGATTGTTACACAGATATTGCAATTGATGATATGCCTCATATTTATCCTTATAGCATAAATGTTGTAGGTGAAGGAATTCAGGTAAAAAGAAGAGGAAATGGAGTTATTTTAGATCACCTTATTCCGTCACTTATGCAAAGTGGAACTTATGGTGAAATGGAAAATGTTGATGATTTAATAAAGCAGTACTATCATGCAAAACAAGGAGATAATACAAAAGTAAAACATATAGAAGATGAGATAGTAAATTTAGTTGTAAAAAATAATTATCATATAGATTTAAATATGAGTAAAGAAGAAATAAAAAATGATTTTAATTTATTTATGGAACGTTTTCATGGTTGGATTGAAGAAATCAAAAACTCCTTAATAAAAGATGGCTTACATATTTTTGGTAAAGTTCCGGAAGAAGAAAGGTTTGAAAATTTAGTTTCTGCACTTTTAAGAATATCTAATAGCAATATTTTATCATTAATTGAAGGTGTCTGTATTGCTTGTGAATTAGATTATGAATATTTAAAAGATAATCCATATGATATCAATAATGCAGGGAAAACAAATTTAATGTTATTAGATGAAATGGAAGAGATAAGTAGGGACATAATAAATAAAATTCATAAATCAAATTATGAAATTAAAACTATTGAAGATATATTAAAGAAATATTTTAAAGTAGAAACAAGCAATTTAAATGATTTAAGAAAAACATTAGAGTATGCATGTACTGTTGTTAAAAATAAATTGAATGGTACAACAGATGAAATTAAATATTTTATAAATGCAGTAAATGGAGAATTTGTGCCACCTGGTGGTTCAGGAAGTCCAACTAGAGGAAGAGTAGATATATTACCAACAGGAAGAAATTTTTATTCTATAGATCCTACTTCGGTTCCTACTAGAGCATCATGGAAAGTAGGTAAACAACTTGGTGATAATTTAATAAGCAAATATTTAAATGATGAAGGAAAATATCCTGAAACAGTTGTAATGATTGTATATTCTGGAGAAACGATGAAAACTTGCGGAGATGATATATCTCAGGCTCTTTATTTAATGGGAATAAAGCCTAAATGGTTAGGAGATACAGATAAAGTAATAGGACTTGAAGTTATACCATTACAAGAATTAAAAAGACCAAGAATTGACGTTACTTTAAGAATATCTGGTCTTTTTAGAGATACTTTTCCTAATATTATTGAATTAGTTGAGGATGCCGTTAATCTTGCATCAAGCCTAGATGAAAGTGATGATACAAACTATATAAGAAAAAACATATTAAGTGAAATTAATAATTTAATTAAAAGTGGTATTGAAGTGGAAAAATCACAACAACAAGCAAGTTTAAGAATATTTGGATGTCCTCCAGGGACATACGGTGCTGGTGTAGACACATTAATTAATAGTAAGAATTGGAATGATGTTAGTGACATTGGAAATGTATATGCATTATGGGGTGGACATGCTTATGGGCGTAAAATTCATGGAGATAAACTTAAAGATGTATTTGCAAAAAGATTGTCTTTAGCACAAGTAACTGTTAAAAATGAATCTTCACAAGAAATAGATATGCTTGATAGTGATGATTTTTATAATTATCATGGAGGTCTTATTGCAGCAGTAAGAACTTTTTCAGGGAAAATGCCTAAATCTTATTGTGGAGATACTAGTGATCCATCTAGAGCTAAAGTCAAAGAAGTTAAAGAAGAAACAGCGAGAATCATGCGATGTAGAATTTTAAATCCAAAATGGTTTGAGGGACTTAAGCCGCATGGATATAAAGGTGCTCAGGAAATTTCAGGTATGGTAGATTTCGTATTTGGATGGGATGCAACTGCCGATGTTGTTGAAGATTGGATGTATGAAAAAATAAGTGAAACTTATCTTTTTGATGATGAAAAAAGAGAGTGGATAAAAAGTGTGAATTCATGGGCTATACACAGTATGGCTGAAAGATTGTTAGAAGCTAATCAAAGAGGCATGTGGAATGCAAATAAGGAAAGTATAGAAAAATTAAGACAGATATACATGGACATAGAAGGAGATATAGAAGATTATGTTTAAAAATGTAAAATTTTTAGTGCTATGGCTAACTAATGATTGCAATTTGAGATGTAAATACTGTTATGCAAATGCAGGAGAGAAAAATGAATATATGACCTTTGAGACAGCAAGAAAAGCATTAGAAATGCCAAAGTCTAAATTTAAACTCCAACTAGCAGGAGGTGAACCACTTTTAAACTTTAATCTTGTTAAAGATATATATAATTATTTAAAAGTTAATAATCCAGAAATCAAAATTCAAATGCAAACTAATGGAGCTTTGATAAATAGTGAAGTTGCTAAGGAAATTAAGAAAATGGATATATCCCTTGGTGTAAGTTTAGATGGACCTATAGGAATTAATGAAAAATTAAGAGGGAAAACAAAGGATGTTATAAATAGAATAAAAATCTTAGCACAGGAAGGTATAATGGTAAATCTAAATTGTGTCGTAACTAATGAAAGTATTCAACATTTACATAAGCTTGTAGACTTAGCTTTATATTTAGGAAATGTTGGAGGTATAGGCCTTGATTTATTAAGAGAAACTGGAAGAGCTTCTAATGGTGAAGTAAAAAAGGCAACTCCATCTCAAATAGAAAAGCATTTAAAAGAGGCCTACAATAGGAGTATTGAATTATATAAATTAACTGGAAGAAAAATAATTATAAGAGAAATAGAGGATGCAAGAAAAAGAATTACAGAAAATAATATATGCACAGATTATTGCCATGCAGTCTATGGAGGGTCTATGGTGGTACATCCTGATGGAAGCTTATATCCTTGCGGTTCTCTTAGTAAAGATGAGAAATATTATATGGGGAATATCTCTAATTTATCTTCACAAAGAGAGATTAGAATAACTAATAATAAATCTGAAAGTTGTAAAATATGCAAATATGAAAAAATTTGTGTAGGAGCATGTCCAGCAAGGAATATTATAAATGGTAAAAGTAGTGAAATAAACATTGAGGATTGTACTTTAAGAAAAACCTCTTTTAAGATTGTAGAAAAAGAAATTAAACAGGGTGGAGAGGAGTATAAGAATGCTAATTATTAAAGAGCTTACAAAGAAATATAATAATGTAATGGCAGTAAATAAGTTAAATTTGCAAATTAGCAAAGGTGAATTCTTTGGGCTTTTAGGGCCTAATGGCGCTGGAAAGAGCACAAGCATTAGAATGATAAGTACACTGACTCCACCTACGTCAGGAGATATTATTATAAATAATGAAAATATGAATAGAAATTTGCAAGAAGTTAAAAAGAAAATAGGTGTAGTACCGCAAGGAAATAATTTAGAAGTTGAAATGACAGCTTGGGAAAATCTTGAGCTTCATGGAAGACTTTATAAAATGCCTAAACATATAAGAAGAAAAAGAATAGAGGAACTTTTAGAATTTACCGAACTTACTAAAAGGGCTAATGAAATTGTTAAAGGATATTCTGGTGGAATGAAAAGAAAACTTATGATAGCAATAGCACTTATGCATAATCCTGACTTACTTCTTTTAGATGAACCAACAGTAGGACTTGATGCAAATGCAAGGAGAAAAATGTGGGATTTGCTTAAAAGGTTAAAAGATGAAGGACTAACAGTATTATTAACAACTCACTATATTGAAGAAGCTGAGATTTTGTGCGATAGAGTAGGGCTTATAGATGGTGGAAGTCTAATGGAACTAGATTCTCCAAAAAAGTTAATAGAAAAGGTTGGTAAATTTACTGTTGAGTATTTTAAAAATGGAGAAACTAAAGAAGAATTTTTTGAAACAAGGGAAGAAGCTACTTTATTTGCATCTAAATTAGAAGGAAATGTAAATATTAGATCATCAAATTTAGAAGATGTATTTATTAAATTAACTAATAGAAGGGTGGAAGCATAATGTCAACATTTACAAGCATTTTATGGCAAGAATATATACTATTTAAACGTAAATTTTGGACTATAACTTTGGCATCAATGGTTTCACCTATTTTGTATTTAATAGCCTTTGGATGGGGACTTGGTGGAGGTGTAACTGTAGAAGGTAAAGCTTATATTAATTTTGTAATTCCAGGAATTATTGCTTTAACTACAATGACATCAAGTTATAATAACACAGCAAATTCAGTTAATATATCAAGAATATTTTATAAAACCTTTGAAACTTTTATGATAGCACCTATTTCTATAGCATATTATGCGTTAGGGAAAATAGTAGCTGGAGCATTAATGGGAATGTATTCAGCATTATTAATAATAGTTTTATCTATAATTTTTAAAGCAGGAATAACAATAAATTTTTATTTTATTTTAATAATTATTCTTAATTGTTTAGTTTTCGCAGCAATAGGATTTACAGTAGGGGTATTTATAAATTCACATAGCGATATGTCAAAGTTTTCAAGCTTTGTTATTACACCAATGTCATTTTTATGTGGAACATTTTTTTCATTAGATAAAATGCCATTAACAATAAAGAATATTATATGGTTATTGCCACTAACTCATACTAGTTTGGGATTAAGAAGTAGTAATGACAATTTAACGAATATGATTATACATCCTATTATTTTAATTTTATATTTTATATTTATATTTTTAATAGGAATAAGAAAATGTAAAAGAGCAGAATAACAATGCTTATATTTGAAGGGAGTCTTATAAAATGAAAAATACAAAAGAAATTTATCCATTTACAGCAATTGTTGGTCAAGATAGTATGAAAAAAGCATTAATACTTAATGTTATAAACCCATCTCTTGGAGGTGTTCTGATAAGAGGAGAAAAAGGTACTGCTAAATCAACAGCAGTTCGTGCTTTAGCAGAGCTTTTACCAGAAAAGTCACAGGTTGAAGGATGTATTTTTGGATGTGATCCTAAAAATAAAAGTAATATTTGTATAGAATGTGGTGAAAAAATAGAGAAGAATAAAGTTTTAAAAGAAAAAAAAGAAAAGATGAGAGTGGTAGATTTACCAGTTAGTGCTACAGAAGATAGAGTTGTAGGAACTTTAGATATTGAATATGCAATTAAAAATGGAGAAAAGAAATTTGAGCCAGGAATTTTGGCTAATGCTAATAGAAATATTCTTTATGTAGATGAAGTAAACCTTCTTGATGATCATGTAGTAGATGTTTTACTTGATTCAGCAGCTATGGGGGTAAACACAATAGAAAGAGAAGGTGTGTCTTTTTCACATCCAGCTAAATTTATTCTTGTAGGTACTATGAATCCAGAAGAAGGAGATTTAAGACCGCAACTTCTAGATAGATTTGGTATGGTAGTTGATGTAATAGGTGAGAGGGATAGCGAAAAAAGAGTTCAAGTAATTAAAAGAAGATTAGAATATGAAAACAATAAGGAAAGTTTTATATTAAGTTATGAGGAAGAGCAAAAAAAATTAAGAGATAAAATTGTAAAAGCAAAGGATATATTAAAAGAAGTTACTTTTGATGAAAAAATATTACAAATGGCAGCAACTATAAGTATAGAAATGGATGTAGATGGTCATAGGGCAGATATAAGTATGATAAAAACAGCAATGACTATAGCTGCATTAAATGGAAGAAAGAATGTAACTAGTGAAGATATGATTGAATCAGCAAAGTTAACCCTTCCACATAGAATGAGAAAAAAACCATTTGAAGAAGGAGTTATGAATTTTTCTAAGATTGAAGAAATAATTAACGAAATAGAAATAGCTTAAGGAAGGAGTGCTTTTAGATGATAGAAAATAGCGTATATCCTTTTGCGGCAGTTATCGGACAAGATGAAGTTAAAAAGGCCCTTATTTTAAATATAATAAATCCATCTATAGGTGGGGTTTTAATAAGTGGAGAAAAAGGTACAGCAAAGTCAACGGTTGTAAGAGGGCTGGCTCAACTTATGCAAGATATGAAAGTTATTAATTTACCATTAAATATAACAGAGGACAGGTTAGTTGGAACCATTGACATAGAAGAAGCTATAACTAAAGGTGAAAGAAATTTTCAGCCAGGAATATTAAAAAAAGCACATAAAAATATTTTATATATAGATGAAGTTAATCTTTTAAGTGAACATATTGTTAATTGTCTTTTAGAAGTATCTTCATTAGGTATAAATACTGTTGAAAGAGAAGGAATATCTTATAGACACAAGTCTGAATTTGTTTTAGTTGGAACTATGAATCCTGAGGAAGGAAACTTAAGATCTCAATTTTTAGATAGGTTTGGATTATATTTAGATGTTAAGGGTAGTAACAATGTAATAGAAAGAAAAGAGATAATTAGAAGAAGATTAAGATATGAAGAAAATCCAATTGAATATATAAATGAATGGAAAGATGAATCTAAGAAAATTTTACTTAAAATTTTAAAAGGAAAAGAATGCTTGAAAAAAGTTGAGATTTCAGAAAGTGTAATGAAGCTTGCGGTAGAATTTTCTAAAAAAGCAAATTGTTCTGGACATAGAGCAGAACTTGTAATTATAGAAACTGCAAAAGCTATTGCAGCTTTTGAAAATAGAAAAAATATAACTGTTAATGATATTAAAGAGGCGGCTAAATTAGCTCTTCCACATAGGATGAGAGACACTCCACCTAAAGATGAGCCACAGGAAAATTATGATGAAGACCAAGAAATGGATGATGAAAGCCAAGACGTGGATGATGATAATTTAGAAAAAAATGAAGATGAGAATAATCAAGGGGATAGTAAAGAGCAGACAGAGACTGAGAATGATGCTGAATCACAGGATTTTAACGAAAAGGAAGAAGATAATAGTGATGAAGATACAAGTAATGTTAAAGAAAGTTCGGAAAATGAAGAAAAAAAAGATAAGGAAAATAGCAGTGAAAATGATGTTGTAGACGATATTGGAAGAATATTTACAGCAAAATCTTTAAATATTCATACTATGGATAGAAAAAAACGTAGAGGTAGTGGGAAAAGAAGTAGAACAAAAACAGACTTAGTTCAGGGAAGATACATAAGATATACACTTCCAAAGGAAAAGTCAAAAGATATAGCTTTTGACGCTACTCTTAGAGCAGCAGCACCATATCAGAAAGTAAGAGAAAAACATGGACTTGCTGTTGCTATAAATAAAAATGATTTTAGAGAAAAGGTAAGAGAAAAACGAACAGGAAGCACTATAATGTTTATTGTTGATGCTAGCGGTTCTATGGGAGCAAAAAAGAGAATGACTGCAGTTAAAGGTGCTATAGTTTCTCTTCTTACAGATGCATATCAAAAGAGGGACAAAGTAGGTATGATAGCTTTTAGAAAAAAAGAGGCTGAGGTTTTACTAGGAATTACTAGAAGTGTAGAACTTGCAGAAAAAAGTCTTAAAACATTACCTACAGGAGGAAAAACTCCATTAGCATCAGGGCTTTCTAAAGGATATGAAATTTTAAAAGCACATAAAAAGAAAGATCCTGATATGGTTCCAGTTATGGTCCTTGTATCTGATGGAAGGGCAAATTCTTCAAAAAACGAAGGAGATCCTTTTAAAGAGGCTATAAATATGGCAAATATAATTTCTAAGGAAGGAATACAAACTATAGTTATAGACACAGAGCAGGATTTTATAAAGTTAGGTTTGGCTAAAGAAATTGCACAGGCTATGGATGCAGAATATTATAAGATAGAAGATTTAGAAGCAGGAGAAATAGCAGGTGCTATAAGGGAATGTGTTTAAAATAAGAGTTAAAGGTATAAAAGGGGGAAAATGAGGGGATGAAAAAGGTACAAATACTAGCGCTAATAATGGTGTTATCCATTGGTCTAACTGGATGTGGTGTCAATAAAAATGATAATAAGATAGAAAATAAGACTAAATCAACTATGTCACAAGATGTAAAGGATAAGGATATAGGGTCAAAAGGTAATGTTACTATATCTGAAGGTAAAGGATACCCTATTGTTATAAAGGATATGATGGGAAATGAAGTTACATTACAAGAAAAACCTAAAAAATTAGCAGCAGCATCATCAACTTTCTTAGGAAGTTTATATGCAGTAGGAGGAGAATCTATTTGTACTCCTAACTTATCTAAAGGAAGTCCTGCACCAAAGGAAGCTGAAAATCTTCCAACAATAGGTAAGGTTTATAATCCAGATGTGGAAAAACTAATTTCACTTAAACCAGATTTAGTAATTGCTCAGTTTGGAATACAAAATAAGCTAGTGCCTACACTAAAAGAAAGTAATATACCAGTTTTGGTTTTACAAATGAAAACTTATGATGAAGTATTAGAAAATTTAAAAATAATGGGAAGAATAGTTGGAAATGAAGATAAGGCAGAAGCAATTATAGATAATATGAATAAAGAAAAGAATAAAATAGTAAAAAAACTTCCAAAACAGTCTAAAAAAATAGTTGTATTATATGCTACATCTAATGATATATCAGTAAAACTTGAAAATAGTATAGCTGGAAATGTTGCAGAAATATTAAAATTAAATAATATAGCATCAGGAAAAAAACCAGAGAAAATGGGAGATGAAGCTATTCCATTTAGTATTGAAGAAATAGTGAAGGAAGATCCAGATGTTATTTTAGTAACTAGTATGGTGAAATCTGATAAAATGGCTAAAGAAGTAATAGAAAAGCAACTAGGAAGTGATTCTGTATGGAAAAATTTAAAAGCAGTTAAAGAAAATAAAATAGTATATTTACCACAAAAATATTTTTTATATAATGCAGGAGAAAATTTTGTAGATGGAATAGAATTTATGGCTAAAGGAGTATACCCAGAAATTTATGGTGAGTTAAATGAAAAATAGTTTAAAAACTATTAAAGAAAAAAATAGTAATTTTTATAAAGTATTTATGATAATGATTTTTTTTGGACTAAGTATAGCTGCATTTGTAGTAGGAAACATATATGGTTCTATGGATATATCTATAAAAAGTATAATAGGTATACTAAAATGTCCTAATAATTTAGACCCACAGTGGCTTGTAATATGGAATGTTAGAATTCCAAGAACTATTGTAGGAATATTAGTAGGAATTAATTTATCTATTTCTGGAGCTATATTACAAGGCGTAATGAGAAACCCACTAGCAGATCCAGGGATAATAGGTATATCTTCTGGAGCTGGACTTACAGGTATAATTATATTAATACTTTTTCCACAGTATCAATATTTAGTTCCACCAGTAGCATTTTTAGGAGCAATGATAGCAGCAGTTATGGTGTATATACTGGCATGGCAAAATGGTATACAGCCAATGAGGGTAGTATTGGCTGGGGTAGCAGTATCAGCAGTATTAGGAGCAGGTATATCTGCACTTATGGTGTTTTTTAGTGAAAGAGTTCATGGAGCTATAATGTTTATGAATGGTGGATTGTCTGCAAAAAGTTGGCCTCAAGTGTATATGATTTTACCTTATACAATAGTAGGTATAATAATTGCATTTTTAATGGCAGAAAGATTGAACATACTAGTTTTAGGTGATGATGCAGCACGAGGATTGGGAATTAATGTGGAATTTGTAAGATTTGAACTTGTTGTTATAGCAGCAATGCTTGCAGCTAGTGCTGTGTCTGTTGTAGGGCTTCTATCTTTTGTAGGGCTTGTAATTCCTCATACAGTAAGACTCATATTAGGAAGCAACTATAAGTATTTAATTCCTGGATCAGCATTTTTAGGAGCGGCTATAGTTGTGTTTTGTGATACTTTAGGAAGAACTATTTTTGCACCAATAGAAATACCAGTGGGAATAATAATGGCTCTTTTAGGAGCACCGTTTTTCTTATATTTATTAAGAAGACAAAGATAAAAATTAAAAAATATTAATAAGGTGATATTGTGAATGTTTTAAGGGTAGAAAATTTGAAAGTTAGTTATGGAGAAAAAGAAGTATTAAAAGGGATAAGTTTTAATATAGAAAGTGGAAAAATAGTATCTATAATAGGCCCTAATGGATGTGGAAAAACTACTCTTCTCAAGACTATAAGTAGAAATTTAAAACCAAATGAAGGTAAGATTTTATTAAATGGAAAAGATGTGTATAAATTTAAAAATAAAAATTTAGCAAGAATTATGGCAACGCTTTCACAAAGCAATGTGTGTCCAGATGATGTTTCTATAAAGGAATTGGTATCTTATGGTAGGTATGCACATAAAAAATTTTTTTCAGGATTTACAAAAGAAGATGAAGAAATAATAAATTGGGCAATAAGTAGGACAGGACTTAATGAAATGAAAAATAGAAAAGTCATTACTTTATCAGGTGGTGAAAGGCAAAGGGCATGGATTGCAATGGCTATAGCTCAAAAACCATCAATTCTTATTTTAGATGAACCTACTACCTACTTAGATATAAGTTATCAGCTTGAACTTTTAGATCTTATTAAAAGTTTAAATGAAAAAGAAAAAATAACCATAGTTATGGTACTTCATGATATAAATCAAGCATGTAAATATTCACATGAGCTTATTGTTATTAAAAATGGATATTTATACGAAAAAGGAAGTCCATCTAAGATTATAAATGATAATATGCTTAAAGAAGTATTTAGGTTAAAAGCGTATATAAATGAAGATAAAGACACAAAAAAGCCAATTATATATCCTAAAGAAGTTTTTAGTAAATTAAATATATAAATAGTTTAGCAAAGGGGGCGTAGATTTTGAAGGTTACTATTGTTTCTGTTTCTACAAGTGTATTTAAAGAACTTATAAGTGTCTCTAAGTATATTAATAAGAATTATAATAATATATTAAATTTAAAATTATATTATGTGTCTAAGCCTATGAAAAAAGAAAATTTACAAACTATGATGGTAGATATAGAAGACTCTGATGTAACAATAATAGATTTGATGGGAAGTTATGAAAAAAATGTTGTGGCTGTGTGTGATTCACTAAAAAAAGCAAAGGGTGAAGTAGTTGTTATAGGTAGACAAGGTAGAGAATATTTGAAACTTGGAAGTTTAACTTCAAAAAATATTCAGATGAATAAGAATAAAGAAAGCAGCAAAAATATAGATGAAAAATCCATAGAAAAAATGATAGATATAACAAAAACCATGGGAAAAATTATGCCCTTTGGAAAGTTAAATCATATGAAAAACTATATAAATATAAAAACATATTGGAATAATGCTACTTTTGAGGATATGAAAAACTTAATACTTTTATTATTAAGAGATTATGGAAACCATAAGGAATTACAAAAACCAATAGAACCATTGAAAAGAGAAAATATAAGTATATGTAATATAGAAACTATGGAATTTTTCCAGAATTATAATGAATATGTAAAGAAATATGGTTTTAAAAAAGAATTTCCTACAGTTGCTTTGATTTTTTATGGTCATAGTTATCCTTGTAAAACATCTCATTGTATTGAAGAAGTTGCAAGAAGAATAAGAGAATTTGCTAATGTTGTACCTATAGCATTTTCTAGTATTTTGAACTTAGATATGAATAAACTAAAAAATATGCTAGAAGATGCTTGTGGTAAAAAGGTAGATTTAATATTAAATTTTATGAACTTTAGATTAGGTGCAGGGCCAATGGGAGGAGATGCTAAAAAAGCTTTAGATGTTTTAAACAGTATAGAAGCCCCGTTATTACATCCTTTTTTTATGACTAAAAGAACAGTAGATGAATGGATAGAAGGCAATCAAGGAATAAGTTCAACTGAGTTTTTAATATCAATAATGCTTCCTGAATTAGATGGAGCTATTGAGACTTATCCTATTGGTGCAATGAAATGTAATGAAAAAAATGAAGAATTTAACATAGAGTTAAACGAACTAACAATAATAGAAGATAGATTAGAAAAACTTATAAGTAGAATAAAAGGTTGGCTTAAACTTAGAGAAAAACCTAATAACAATAAGAAAGTTGCTTTAATATGTTACAATTATCCTCCTGGTGAAGACAATTTATTTGGAGGAGCTTTTTTAGATACTTTTAAATCCGTAGAAAATATATTAAACATATTAAAAAATGAAGGTTATGACACAGAAAGCTTAAAAAGTGAAAATTTAATAGAGCGGTTTTCAGGTAAAATAGTTAATTCCGGAAAATGGATATCAGAAGAAAATATTAATAAAATAATAAAGTATACTTCTAAGAAATATAAAAAAGATATTAAAAAAATAAAGCTTTATGAAGATATGATTAAAACTTGGGGTGAAACGCCTGGAAATGTTATGACTGCAGAAGAGGATTTTCTAATACCAGGAATAATAAATAAAAATGTTTTTATAGGACTTCAACCATCTAGAGGAATTCATGAAAATATAGATAAGGTTTATCATGACAAATCATATCTTCCACATCATCAATATATAGCATTTTATAAATGGATTAAAGAAGAATTTAAGGCAGATGTAATTGTACACGTTGGAACTCATGGAACTATAGAATTCTTAAAGGGAAAAGAATGTGGTATGTCAAAAGATTGTTTTTCAGATATGATGATTTATGATATACCTCATTTATATTTATATTACATAGGGAATCCAGCAGAAGCTATGATAGCTAAAAGAAGAAGTAATGCTGTTATTATAAGTTATAGCCCACCATCTTTTATAGAGGGAAATCTTTATGAAAAATATTTGTCTATTCAAAAGGATATTGAAGAATATCATCAGTGTAAGCAATTAGATCTGAAAAGATGTAGTGAAGTGCTAAAAAGTATTAAAGGAAAAGCAAAAGTTGCTAATATGAAATTTCAAACTCTAGACGAATTAGAAAAAGAACTTTATAGAATGAATCGTTCCTTAATACCTAAAGGATTGCATATATTTGGAGAAGGATATAACCAAGAAGAATTAGTTAATTATATTAAATTTATTCTTAGATATGATAGAGAAAATATAAAATCTTTAAGAAGAATCTTCTGTGAAAATAAAGGGTTAGATTATGATAGTTTATTAAATGAAAATTCTACGGAAGTTTTAATTAAATTAGATAAAGAAGTGCAATGGCTTTTAGATACTTATAAAAAATGTGGAAATTTAAATTTTTTAAATAAATGTAATAAAAAATTAAAAAAATCTACTATAAAAGATATAACTAAATCTATAGAATATGGAGCTGTAATTAGCTTAAATATTAAAAGTAATTTTGAAATACATGGACTACTTAGAGGATTAAAAGGAAAATATTTAAATGCGAATTTAGCTGGAGATATAATTAGAAATCCTGAAATATTGCCATCAGGATATAATTTATATCAATTTGATTCAACACTGGTACCTACAGAAACCGCTTATAAAAGAGGAGCTATTATAGCAAAAAAAACTATAGAACTATATTATAAAGAAAATAAAAAATACCCATTAAGTACAGCAGTAATACTTTGGGGGCTTGAAACGTCTAGAACAGGTGGAGAAACTATAGGTCAAATACTATATTACCTAGGAGTTAAACCTGTGAAAACTGGTAATTCTTTTGAACATTCTTATGAAATAATACCAATTGAAGATTTAAAAAGACCAAGGATTGATGTAACTATAAATATGTGTGGATTTTTTAGAGATATGTTTCCTAATTTAATGAAAGATTTAAATGATATATTTGAGAGAATATCTAGTTTAGATGAAATCGTTGAAGAAAATTATTTTAAAAAGAACTCAAAGATTATATATGAAAATTTAAGGAAAAATGGATTAGATGAAGAAAATGCAAAAGAACTTTCTATATCTAGAATATTTGGACCTAAAGAGGCACAGTATGGCACAGGTGTAACTAAATTAGTAGAAACAAAGGCCTGGGAAGATGAAGATGATATAGGAGAAGATTTTATAGATAGTTTAAGATATGTTTATAGTAAAAATTTTAGAGGAAAAGAAATAAAAGATTTATATAAAAACAACTTAAAATCTGTAGATGTAGTGTCTCAACTTAGAAGTAACCATGAATATGAAATAACAGATTTAGATCATTATTATGAATTTTTTGGAGGACTTTCTAAAGCTATTAATATGGTTAAAAAATCAATGCCAGCTATGTATATAAGTGATACAACAGGAGAAAATGTAGAGACTGAAACTGTGGATAAATCTATAAATAGAGGAATAAGAACTAGGGTTTTAAATCCTAAGTGGATTGATGGTATGTTAGAGCATAAATATCATGGTGCTCAAAAGATAGCTGATAGGTTTGAAAACATACTAGGTTTGGCAGCAACTACTAACAGTGTAGAGCAATGGATATATAATGATTTATACGACAGATATGTTGAAGATGAAAATTTAAGAAAAAGATTAGAAAAAAACAATCCATATGCGTATATGACTATAGTTGAATGGATGATGGAGTATGAAAAAAGAGGATATTGGAAAGTAAGTACAGGTCAAATGGAAAAATTAAGAGATGTATATTTAGAGTTAGAAGGTAATATAGAAAATATGCAAGAATAATTATTTAAAGAAAATACAAAGGATACTTTAGGAGGGGAGTTAATGTGAACAAAAGAACCATTGTAGTAATAGGTGGAGAATTTATAAAAAATCAATTTAAAAAGGCATCTGAAAATATAGAATTTATAGATATAATATTTTGGGATAAAAATAGAATAGCTAATGATGAAACAGATGAAACCATTAATTTTATTGAAAATAATGCAAGTGCTGTAATGTTAAGTAATATAACTGCAGATGAAAAAATAAATCAATATTTCACTAAATTTAAAAAAGAAATAGAAGAAGTTCCTTTAATACCTATTGGCGCAGAAATCATAGAAGAAAATTTTTTTAACATAGATTTAAATAATGCAATTAAAATTGTTACTTATTTTACTTATGGAGGGATAAAAAATTTTATTAATGCTCTTTATTATATAGCATATAATTTTTTAAATCTCTCTTTAAGTGAAAAGCAATATTGCAAGAAATTCATTGCAGAGCCAGAGCAAGTACCTTTTGATGGTATTTTTCATAAGGATACAGAAAAAATATTTAAATCATTTAAAGATTATGCAAAATGGCATGTAAAAAAAGGAAATATAGCTGATTACAAGTGGATAGGGATTTTAACTCATAGGCATAATTGGAATAATAATAATACTAAAGTAGAAAATGCATTAATAAAATCTTTTGAGGCATTAGGGTTTAAAGTTATAACGGTATTTAGTTATGCTTCTACAGAAAATAAAAGTGAAATGAAGAATTTTAGTAGTATTATTAAAAATTATTTTTCTATTGATGGTAATTTAATAATAGATGGGCTAGTAAATCTTCAAATGGTTGCTGCTTTAGGAAATGGCGAAAATAAAAACATATTTAATAATGCTGTTGAAAATTTTAAACATATGAATATACCTATTTTTAGGCCTATCATAAGTAGTTTTCAAGATGAAGAAACTTGGAGAGAAAATATAGGCGGTGTTTCAATGGAGATTCCTTGGGCTTTTACTAGTCCTGAAATGATGGGAATGACAGAGCCGATTATTATAGGATGTAGAAATAAAAAAGGAGTAAATGAGCCTATTAAGGAAAGAATAGATAGATTTACAAGTAGAGTTTTAAAATGGATTGAATTAAGACATACTGAAAATAAGCAAAAAAAAATTGCATTATTTATTCATAATGCTCCATGCTCTGGTGTTGAAGCAACTATTGGTTTAGGTGCAGGTTTAGATGTTTTTCAAACTGTTGTAAATATATTAAAAGAACTTAAGAAAAATGGATATGATATTGAAGACATACCTGAAAACGGAGAAATGCTTCATAAAATGATAATGGAGAGAAAGGCCTATCAAGATTTTAGGTGGACTTCTGTAGAAGATATTATAGAAGCTGGTGGAGTAATATATGAAATGCCTTTAAAAAATAGTTGTGGATATTTTGAATTTTACAATGATTTAGATGGAAATGTTATAAAAGAAATTGAAGATACATGGGGAAAACCTCCAGGTGAAGGTATGGTTTTTAAAGAAAAGCTAATTATAACTGGAATTAAATTCAAGAATGTAACGGTTATGGTACAACCTAAAAGAGGGTGTTATGGTGCTAAGTGCACAGGAGAAGTCTGCAAGATACTTCATGATCCTAAATGTCCACCACCACATCAATATATAGCAACTTATAAGTATGTTGAAAAAATAATGAAAGCAAATGCCATAATTCATGTAGGGACTGGTGGAAGTCTTGAATATTTACCTGGGAAAACTAATGCATTATCTAATAAATGCTATCCAGATGTTGTTCTTGGTACAAGTCCTAATATATATGTATATAATGCAGGATTAGGAACAGAAGGTACCATAGCAAAAAGAAGAAATAATGCAGTTATAATTGATTATCTTCCTTCTTGTATTGGTGGAGATATTGAAAGTTCTAAAGTAATAAACTTAATAGGAGAGTACATAGAAGCGGAATTTGTTAATAATAATCAGAAGGAATTGTTAGAAGAAAAATTATTAATAGAAATAGATAAAATAGAAGGTGCAAAGGAAATTTTAACTTCAGAATATATGTTTATTGAGGGATTAAATAAATTAAAAGATTATTTAATGCAATCAATAAGTAATAGCAAAGTAGAAAAACTTCATGTTTTAGGGAAAGTACCAAATTTAAAAGAAAGTGTATCTTTTATTAATGAATATATTAGTAATAATAGTAAGAATGCTAAAGCAATTAAGGATTTATGTAAAAATGAATACATTCATAATATAACAATGATGGAATTGATATTTAAATGTATTACTAATAATAATGATTTAGCCTCAAAGTATAATTATATTGAAAAAAATATATTAAATGATTTAAGACATGAAATTATTGAGGTTTATGACAAATTACAATTAATAGAACATGAGATTGGAAATTTAGTTTTAGCTTTAGATGGAAAGTTTGTAGAGTCTGGACTTTCTGGAATGCCTTGGGAAGATTTGAAAAATATACTTCCTACAGGAAGAAATTTTTATTTGATGGATTGCGAGAAAGTTCCTACAAGGGAATCATATAAAATAGGATGCCAATTAGCGGACAAGCTTATAGAAAAATATATTGAGGATGAAGGTAAACTGCCTGAAAAAGTAGCTATGAATATGATATCTACAGATATATCTATGACAAAAGGAGAACAATTATCACAGATTTTATATTTGATGGGTATAACTCCAGTATGGAATGAAAATGGAAAAGTAGTTGATTTAAAACCTATATCATTAGAAAGACTTAAGCGACCAAGAATTGATGTAACGGTAAGAATTTCTGGAGTACTTAGAGATTCTTATCCTGATGCAGTAAATCTTATAGATAAAGGTGTAATTATTGCATCATCACTTAATGAAAGTTTTGAGAATAATTTTGTTAAAAAAAATACTTTTCACATTGCAAATGCACTTAAAGCATTAAATGAAAATTGCGATATAAAAAGACGATCAACTATAAGAGTATTTGGAGATAAACCTGGAACTTATGGTGCTGGAGTTGATCTTGCCTTAAAGGCTAGTGCATGGAAAAATGAAAAAGATATAGGAAATATATTTGTATATTTTTCTTCTCATGCTTATGGTGAAAAGTTGAATGGGTGCATGGCACAAAATGAATTTGTTGAAAATATTAAAGAATCAGATATTTCTTATGATACTACTATTTCAAAGAGATATGATCTCTTATCGTGTGGATTTGCAGCTTCTGTACAAGGAGGATTTAATGTAGTTAAAAAACTTCTTAATAAAAAAGAAATGAGACAGTATTATGGAAAATCAGAAAATAAGGATAATATTAAAATATCTACGTTAAGTGAAGAGATTAAAAAAACTATGAATGAAAGGTTTTTTAATCCTTTATGGAAAGAAAATGTAAAGAAGGATGGGTATATAGGCGCAGCAGAATTTATGAGAAGAATTCAAAGTGTGTTTGATTGGCAGTGTCTTTCGCAAAATATTGATGATAAAGATATTGATAAATTGGTGGATTTATATATTAATGATGAAAAGATGATTAAATGGTTTAATGAAAATAATAAATTTGCATTAGAAGAAATAGGACGACGATTTTTAGAACTTTATGAGAGAAAAAAATGGAATGCAGATAAAGAAACTTTAGATAAACTAAGAAAAAGCTATATTAAAATAGAAGGTGATATGGAAGAACTATTAGAAAACTCTAAAGGGGAAATTCAAGGTGGAGAAATCGAAATTTTAAATAGTGATGATATTGAAAGCTGGAGTAATAATTTAAAAGATATTAATAAAATTTTTATATAATTAGAAACAATAGATAAGTGGAGGAATTTTTATGATGATATTTAAATTAGCAACAGGTGATGAAGTACATAAATATAAAAAAAGTATAGTTGTTGTTTTAAAAGATGAAAGAAAGGTATTAAGCACAGGACCATTAAATGGTGGATATAAAGAAAATTTAAAATATGTATTTAATAATGATGGAAATCCAGGTGCAGGGATAGCTTGTAAAATGAAGGCTCCAACATATGAGGAGCATATGGGAGTTATTGCACAGGAACTAGGTTTGGATTCACAATACACAACAGGAATTTCTACAGCAGCATCAATGGAAAATGTATCTATAAAAACTGAGAATTTTGAGGATTTAATTGTTACTGCTATAGTAACTGGAGGTATTGAAGTAAATGGTGGAAGGGTTGGGGATCCTGCCTATTATCACGAAAAAAATAATAAATCAGAAATGATAAAACTTGGAACTATAAATATAATTTTAGTCATAAATAAAGAATTAACTGAAGGAGCACTTACAAGAGCTATGGTAACTTGTACAGAGGCTAAAACTGCAGCAATACAAGAATTAATGGCAGGTAGCAATTATTCAAGAGGACTTGCAACTGGTTCGGGAACTGATGGTACAATTATTATTTGTAATTCTAATTTAGAAAATAAACTTACTAATGCAGGAAAACATTTTAAACTTGGTGAGTTAATAGGCAAGTCAGTTAAAAATGCAGTAAAAGAGGCGTTATATAAACAAACTGGATTAAGTGGTGAGAGCCAACATAGTTTTTTACAACGTATGAAAAGATTCAATATAAATGAAGAGGTCATTTGGGAAAAGTATGAGAAAATTTCTTTACATAAAAAAATAGACAATCCACTTTTAAAACATGGGTTCATTCATAACATTCATACAATAGAAAGAGAAAATGATTTGGTGACATTAACTTCTGTATATGCACATCTTATAGATCAGTTAGATTGGGAACTCTTATCAGAAAATGAAGTTGTGAAAGAATGTAAATTTATATTAGAAAGAATATGTGGACTTTATAATATAGATAATCCCTTAATTGGTCACGGTGACATAAAAATAAATGATAATGACTGTAAAGAGACAATAATATTAAATTTTATAGATAAATTTGTACTTATTATAGCCATTATTTGTGGAGAAGATAATAAAAATATATTTATATAAATATCATAAAGGTTAAAAAGTAAATAAGAATGGCTTTTATTAATATGTAAGCCATTTTTATTTAAATATTAATACACATTTATATAAATGTAGTTTAAAATTATTAGTGTGAAAAATTTTATAAAATAAGAAATATTAAATAAGATTAAATTTGGGGGTAAAAAATGATAAAATCAATGAGTATGTCCACTTATAAATATGATTTAGCAAGATATGATGGGGACTTTAAAAAAATAGAAAAATTCTTGGAAAATAATAAGCTAGAAGGAATTGAACTTTTGGGCGTTAATAAGTGGGATGATAACGTTATACCTAAAAGATTAATAAATGGAGTACATTTATCTTATTATCCTATATGGATTGATTTTTGGAAAGGGAATATGGATGGCTTAAAAGAGCAATTTAAAGATGAAGATACAATTAATATGTACTATGGTGGACTAAATAAAGATATACTAGTTGAAAAATATAAAAAAGAAATAGAGATAGCAGATGAAATAGGAGCTAAATATGTTGTGTTTCATGTATCACATGTAGAGCTAAAATCAAGCTATAATTATAAATTTAAATATAATGATAAAGAGGTTTTAGATGCTACCGCTGAACTTGTAAATGAAATTTTTAAAGGATTAAATACTAATATAGAAATTTTGTTTGAAAATTTATGGTGGCCAGGCCTTACACTTTTAGACGATGAATTAACTTATAATTTTATTGAAAGTATAAAATATAATAAAAAAGGAATATTGTTAGATACTGGTCACTTATTAAATACTAATAAAGATATAGAGAATATGGATCATTCTATAAGTTACATAAAGGAAGTATTAAATAATCTTAAAAAATCAAGAGAGTTTATAAAAGGAATGCACCTTAATTATTCAGAAAGTGGTAGTTATGTAAAGGAAAAAATAAAAAAGGTTTCTAATAATGATGTGGAGTTTACTATAGATGAAATGTTTAAAGAAATACATAATCATATAATAAAAATAGATCAACATAAACCTTTTAATTGTAAAGATATAAAAGATGTAATAGATAAGTTAAATTTAAAATATCTAACATATGAGTTTATAACTAGATCTTTAGATGAATTAGATAATTATATAAAAATTCAAAATAAAGTTTTAGAATAATATATGCTCATAGTTGGTATTTGAAATTATTTAAGGAATTTACTGTTACGAAAAATGATAATTATAACTTTAAACAGTTATTCAGTTAGTTATTTACAAAAACTTTATGCATAAATTAATAGGTTAAATTTATAAAACTATATACCTAGGATTATAACTAGTTATATAGTTTATTTGTTATGCAAAATTAAATTATGTAATAAAAAGGAATTTTTCATTTATAATTGAATTATTTATTAATAAGAAAAAAATCAAAGTAAATTTTCTAATATATTATATGGAATTTCCTGGGTAATAATAAGCGTAATTTTAAATTTAAATTTAAAATTTATAAGAATTACGGTGAGTGTGAGGTGTATTATGATAAAAAAAATTAATTTAATTCTTTGTAGTATTATTATAGTATTTTTTTATAATTCAAAAGTTTTTGCTTCTGATGAAATATATAATTTAATTCATAATAATCAGCAAGGAATTATTATTGGACAAGTAACTAAAATGGAAGATGATACTATAACTGTTAAGGTAAAGAATCAAATAAGTAGTTCTAAAGATATGAGTTCAGCAAAAGTACAACAAATACCATTAAGAGGAGAAGTAAAAATCGAGAATGTAAAAGTTTATAATTTATTTTGCGAAAATAAATTAGAAGAGAGTAAAATAAGAAATGGAGATTATGTTTTAGCATCTGTTAATAAAAAACAAAATGAAAACTTTGAAATTGTAAATGGTTTATATCATGTTGATTCAGATAATTATAAAAATTTAAATGTACTTTCAATAAAAGGAGATTATAATTTAAAAAAAGATGCTATTGCCATAAAAATTTTTGTAAATAGCAATGGGAATCAAACAGAGTTCGAAACAGATACAAATAAATTATATTGTAATAGAAAATTAGTATATGATTCTTCAAGGGATGTAACATTTATAAATACAAATAGTAGTGAAAATGGTATAGAGAAGGAAAACATAGATTTACTTATAAAAGAGACTCCTAATGTGTATGTTTCATTGTTTATAGGGGTTGGAGTTATCTTCATGATAATAATATATTTAGTTAAGAAGAAAAAAATATAAATATATGATAAAAAGAGTCTATTGAATAAAGGCAATAGACTCTTTTGTTTTTATATATTATTTTATTTTTATATGATGAGCTATGTATGTACTTAACTCTTTATTATTTGCAGTACTGTCTGTATTGAAAGAATATGCCATTATAGCTATTTTGTCACCTTGTGGTATATGAATTTGAATTTGTTTGCTACTAAGTGCTTCGTTTAACTCGTCTAAGCTACCATTAGTTTTAAATTTTTCTAATAAGCTTTTATCTACCATGCCACTAGCTTCTAGAGCTTCAAATGATTCTGCTGAAACATTGCAATCTAACTCTATTAAAGCACCTTTTCCAGTTGGAAGGTCTATAACTTCTGAATTAGTTACAGTAAAGCCAGATTTTGGTTGAGATTCAAATCCCTCTTTTATAGTTTTGATGTATTCATTCATATCAGTATCATCAAGAGCGCCTTTAGGAACATCTAAGATGTTAATGTTACAATTAGGCGTAAAAGCGTCAGATGCCTCATCAACATTTAAAAATGCAACAAGAGGAGCCGCTATAGTTTCATCTACTTTCCAATTAGCTGGTATTGATGCAGTAAATTTAGTTCCATCATAATCTTGAACATCGAAGCTGGCTTCCATAGGTGCTACAGTTTTAACAGCATCCTCATTTTTTGTAGCTTCTCCATTAGAAGAACATCCAGTAAAAGTAAATAGTGCAATTGCAGCACTAGCTAAAATTAAGCTTTTAAATTTTTTCATTAAATAAATCCCCCTTAAGAATAATGTTGTAAAATGTAACAACATGTAAATATTAACATATAAAACATAAAAAGTAAAGAAATATTTGAAATATTTTTAATATTTATATTGAAAATATGAAAAAGTATAAATTTTAGAAAAGTTCATTGATGAAAAATGTTGAAAATAAAAGAAATGAAACAAAATCAATATTTAACTGTAGTACTATGGGAATGTAAAATTCAAATTAAATTTATTTAATAACTTAAAAATATTTTTATTCATAATGTAGTATTTAATTTAGACACGTACAAGTTTATATCACTCTTTGGGTATTAAAGTTTTTAAATAGATAATTTTAATTCATGAATATAAAAAGGGTTACCTTTACTTTTACGAGTGGTAAAAGCATAAACTTAATAGGTTTTTGAAAAAAGTTTAATTTTAAATTAATAATGGCAATGTTTTATTATAGGAACACATAGGATGAAATGATTAATTATTTATATACTGTCAAAGCTTTAGATAAGAATAGTCATTTTAGGAGGGATTTTATTTTGGCTAGACAGGCAAGAGTCAAAGCAGAAAATGCAATATATCATGTAAGAATAAGAGGATGCAAAGCAAAACCTTTGTTTGAA
>NZ_BAAABH010000026.1:0-50303 GCF_054767855.1 Clostridium sp. CTA-19
ATTCCTTTCTGTTATCTTAGTGGCTTGAACAATCACTATTATAACAAAAGTATGATGCTCTTTTCTTAAGAACTTAATCTCACCCGCATAGCGGGCGGTTTTTAGTTTCGGGCATTATCACGCCCTCAACATGTTAAAACAATAATAAAAGTAAAAAACACCCTATAAATATTAAAAAAATATTTATAAGGTGTTTTTTATAATATTATTTTACATAACTCTTCCTGGAAATATGGCGTCTATGATTCCAATAATTATAGCTGCTATTAAAGCTCCTATTATAGATACTCTCATATTTGGTACTACAAATTGTGCTAAGTATATTATTACAGCTGCAATAGCAAAACCTTTAAAACCTTTTCCAAAAGGTGATGCATCAACTCCCATAAGAGCTTCTACAAAATAGTCCAATACAGTTATAACAACTGCTGCTATAATCATAGACCATAATCCATTAACAGTAAAACCTGGTGTCAAAAATGATGTCACACCTAGGACAATTGCAAATAATACTAATCTTACTATCCATCCTAAGAAACTACTTTTATTTTCATATTTGTTTTTATTTTCGTTTTCTGACATTTTCATATACCTCCGTTTTAAATATATTTTATTAATTCGTATATATTATACCCATATAAGTAAAAAATATAATGTTTGTTTTTAATATCAATTTTTAATATAAGTAAAATGCCAGAAATTCTCACTTAATTTTCAAATTTTACCTTGCCATATACTTCCTTATTTTATGTTAATGACTCACATTATTAATTTTTTTATTCAACATTTTATTTTATTATACACATAAAGAAAAACACTAGGCGTTAACCTAATGTTTTTCATATACGAGATAAATCTATAAGCCGAGTTCTGTATTTGACAATCATCTATCTAGGCCTATTGTTACCAATAAACTCAAGCGATACACCCGGGGACGGGACGGGCAGCCCCATATATCCCCCTATTCGATCTTGCTCCAGATGGGGTTTACATAGCCGTACAGTCACCAGTACGCTGGTGAGCCCTTACCTCACCTTTCCACCCTTACCAGTTAGATAAAATCTAAACTCACAAGTAAACTTGTTCTGGCGGTATATCTCTGTTGCACTTTCCTTAGAGTCACCTCCACTGGGAGTTACCCAGCACCCTGCCCTACGGAGCTCGGACTTTCCTCTCCTGATAAAAATCAGCAGCGATTGTCTGACTTACTCGCAAGATTTATATTATCATACTTTTAATATAAATGCAAATTTTTTTATCTTTTTTTCAATTAATCATACAAATCATTATAATTTTTGTTGTAAAAATAAATTTTTTTTATAATTGTAGATATATTAAATTTAAATAATAAAGAAAATGCAATGACAAATATCATTGCATTTTCTTTATTATTTAAATTTTAAAATCAGTTGGATTGTATTCTTTAGCCTTTGGTTCACCAAAAACAGCCTTAGCACTTTCACTTCTTGGGTCATGATCAATATGCTTGTGCCCATTGTTTTTTTTCTTTTTCATTTTATTTCCCATCGGTAATCAACCTTTCTTAAAACTTAATTATAGAAGTATTAAAATTTAATACTTTAATACTTCTAATATCAGAAATATTTTATAAAGTATTTTAATCCTATATTCATTTAAAATAGAATTATATAATAAATCTATTTTTATGCAGTATAAGTGTTTATCTTAGGAAAAGTTATTTAGTCTTTAATTAAGTAGTATTTGTATTACTTTTTCTTTGGTGAAGACTATACTACATAGCTTATGATTATAGGTTTAAATATTAAATAAATATATTTCTATAATTAGCTATAAAATTATAACTAACTAATTTTATATTAATCTTTAACATAAACATAAAACAGAAGTTGTTTGGTAATAGTATAAATAATAATAGTCTTAAATTAAATTTAATTTTCTTACCTTTATAAAAATTACTTTCTCTTCTTAAACTAATATGTTTATATTACTTTAAAAGATTAATATAATAGTTACTTTAATATATAATATTAAAATTAAAGTAACTATTTATCGGGTATCCTACAACTTTAAATTTATATTTAAAATGTAGGTTAAAACCCTATATCAACTCAGTTAAAACTATATACTTTAATAATTACATTTAAATAACTATTTTTATTAATTAGTTTGTGAGCTGATTATATTCTTATTATGTACTTCATAAAACTTTATATTCAATAATTTAAGATGCAAAATGAACCAAAGTTATATAAATATAATAACTTATACAAATATTTTCTTAAATTGAAAATATAAAGCTCTAAGCTAATTCTAGCTTAGAGCTTTATATTTAAACATATTTGTATGGATCAACTGTTTTTTCCGATACAATTATTTCATTATTAAATCCATTATTTCTTAAAATTTCTTCAAATTTTTTACTAAATGCCACCATCGGTAGCCATTCTGTAACAAAGTGTCCTGCATCTATTACTGCTATGCCTTCTTCTTTTATATCACTTATGTAATGATACGTTGTATCTCCTGTTATTATACAATCTGCACCCTTTGTTTTGCTTAGATTTAAGTAATCTTGTCCACTACCATTTATTATAGCTATAGTTTTTATTAATTTTTCTTCATTACCGGTATATCTTATATTAGATGCCTTGAAACTTTTTTTAACTTTTATACAAAGTTCTTTCAATGGAATGCCTTGTTCTAGATTTACTAATCTACCTATGCCATGTTTTCCATCATTATAACCTAAAGCTCTACTACAATCTAGAACCTTAAATTTATCATATCCTAAAATCCTAGTTGCCATCTCATTAATTCCATTTTCAACTGAATCCAAATTTGTATGACTTGCATAAACATTTATATCATTTTTTATAAGATTTATTATCTTTTTTCCTAATAATGTATCTGTAGTTATACTTTTAGGTTTTAAAAATAATATAGGATGGTGGTTTAGTATAAAATTACATTGTTTTTCTTTTGCTTCTTCAATTACATCTAAAGTAGTATCCAAAGCTACTAATATTTTTGTTATTTGTTTTTCTTTATCTCCAATCATCAAACCTACATTATCATAGTCCTCTTTTAATTTTGTTGGAGCATATTGATCCATTATTTTTATTATATCCTTAACCTTTAAAGACATTCTAAAAACTCCTTTATTTTACTTACTTTAAATTCCAATTCTTTTTTTCTACTTGTAGCACCTTCACTATTTAATTTTAATCCATCACATATTTTAATATATTTCCCAAGTTTAAAATTTAAATATTCTTTCATAACTGGATGTTTTTTCCTTAATAAAACTTCACTTATTTCATAATATATAGTTTCTATTTCTTTTATATTATTATTATATCTAACTTTAAATATTTCATAGAATTTTTCATCTTCTTTTACTAGATTTTCATCTAAAATATCATAGCCTTTACTATATATATACTCTTTTAAAACTTCTGGATTTTGAACTGGTTGTAAAATAACATAATCTAAATTTTTAAATACATCCAAACTTTCTTCTATTATATCTCTAATTAAGTTTCCACCCATACCAGCTATTATAGCTGCTTCAACTTCATTCTTTTTAATTGTTGTAAGTCCGCCACCTAATCTACATTTAATACTATTTTCTAAACTGTAATTTTTTATATTTAATTTTGCTTTTTCTACAGGTCCTTTATTTATATCTGATGCTATTGCATAATCTATTTTTTTGTTTTTAGCAAGATAAATAGGAATATAACCATGATCCGTTCCTACATCTACTATAGTTTTTGTATTATTATCTATCATTTCGCTTATAGTTTTCAATCTATTACTTAAATTCATTTGTATCATCCTTTACTAACCTATCAATATTTTAATTTGTATAAATAAAAATAACAAAGCTATAACTAGAGGAACGTATAAGTATCTATATGCTACTTTTTTATCATACTTAGCATAAAAATATGCAGCATAATACATACAGAAAAATAATGCCATATTAAGAACTCCATAAGTCATTTGTGCTGAAGCAAATTCTTTAGAAGTGCCCACTTTAACCACATTAAATTTAGCATCAAAGGTAATAGGCATAATATCTGGCAATCTTTCCGTTAAATATAAAATCAACGGATTTAAAATTAAAATTACTATTACTATTCCTGTTAATATTATTGGTATTTTAAATTTCCATTCTTTATATATCTTGTGAATTTTATTAAATTTACCTTCCCACTCTATTAAGTGGATATTTTTTTCTTCAATGTTTTTTTCAAAGACTTCTATGTTTTCAGGAGATATCGCATAATTTATTTCTTTAGTTTTTAAATATATAACATCTTTATTATTAGTAACAAACATTCTTGTAGTACCTATTTTTTTAATAACAATTCTTCCTAACGCAAAATTATGTGTAGCTATTCCTGAAAGTTTCACTCCTTTTATATTGCCTTTAGTTTTAGTATACCCCTCTATTTCATCTGTTGAAATTTTAATCTTTTTCAATCCTTTAAAACCAATAATTAAAATTTCTTTTTCCTTAATTTCATACTTTAAAGTTATCCATAAACATATATAATAAAAATAATATATGTTATATGAAATTAATAATAACTTTAATAAACTTATTATTATATAAGAATTCATATATCCCATAAGAAAAATTACTGCTATATTAAATATTATTACAAATAAAAAAACTACTAATATTTCTTTTTCTTTTCTTGAATTGAATAGCACCTTATCACCTCTTTTCAACATATTTTATATATATTATAAATCATATTTAATTTTTAATCGTTTATTCTAAATTTATTTTTTATCTTACAATATGTTCTTCTTACTTTTAAATAAATAGAAGCTATTTTTTACACAAGTCCTATTAAAGAAAATAATAGACCAGAATCACAATGTATATTTTGTTAAACCCAAGGAAAACAGATTTTAATAATAGAATTATTAAAGTTCTATAAACATAGAATTTTGCAAAATAGATTAGTAATTTGAACTATTACTTAAATTGAATATGGACTAATTATATCATAAAACAAAATTACCGTAAAATTAAATTAAAACTATATTTTTATTATTTTTTAATTTAAAATAAGCTAAAGGTAAAAATACCTTTAGCTTTATATTTGTATATTCTAAATGCCAGTTATAAATTCATTAAACTTCATTTTTAATCTAAGTAATCTTTTAATTTCTTACTTCTACTTGGGTGTCTCAACTTTCTTAATGCTTTTGCTTCAATCTGTCTAATTCTTTCTCTAGTAACATTAAACTCCTTACCTACTTCTTCCAAAGTTCTAGCTCTACCGTCATCTAACCCAAATCTTAATCTTAATACTTTTTCTTCTCTTGGTGTTAATGTTTGAAGCTGATTAATTAATTGTTCCTTAAGCATAGTAAATGCAGCTGCTTCCGCTGGAGCTGGAGCCTCATCATCTGGTATAAAATCACCTAAATGACTATCTTCTTCCTCACCAATCGGAGTTTCTAGTGATACTGGCTCTTGGGCTATTTTCATTATTTCTCTAACTTTATCTACAGACATATCCATCTGTTTTGCAATCTCTTCTGGTAATGGTTCTCTTCCTAACTCCTGAAGTAATTGTCTTGAAACCCTTATTAATTTATTTATAGTTTCAACCATATGAACTGGTATTCTAATAGTTCTAGCTTGATCTGCTATAGCTCTTGTAATCGCCTGTCTTATCCACCAAGTTGCATATGTTGAGAACTTATATCCTTTTCTATAATCAAATTTTTCAACAGCTTTTATAAGTCCTAAATTTCCTTCTTGTATTAAATCCAAGAATAACATACCTCTTCCAACATATCTCTTAGCTATACTTACAACAAGTCTAAGGTTTGCTTCTGCTAATTTTTTCTTAGCATATTCTTCCCCTTCTTCTATTCTTTGCGCTAAGTCAATTTCTTCTTCTGATGATAATAGAGGTACCTTTCCAATTTCTTTTAAGTACATTCTTACTGGGTCATCTATTGAAATACCTTCCGGTATAGATATATCTATCTCTTCTTCTTCTTCTTCCTCTTCTTCTTGAATTTCTCCAACTACGTCAATTTCCATTGCTTCTAATGCTTCATATATTTTTTCTATTTGCTCTGGATTTAATTCTACATCATCTAGTTCTTCTACAATTTCTTTATAAGTTAAAGATCCTTGCTTTTTTCCTTTTTCTATAAGTTTCTTTACTACTGCAACCTTTGAGTTCTTGTCTTTCATTGTGTTACCTCCTTTCATGCTATTGTAAGTTTTTTAAAGTCTTTTGTATTTCTATAAACTGCTGAGTATATTTTAATGTTTCTTCCACATTTCCTTGTGCTTCATAATGTTTAATTTTATTCATAACTTCTTTTTCTGACTCCTCTAACTTATATTTTTTTATATTTTTTATACAATCTTCTATCATTTTATCTATATTACAATTTTCCTTATCAATAGAGCACTGTAATAAGTTAATAAATTGTTTAGTTGTTTCACTATCATTACAATTATTTTCAATAGATTGTATTTTATTATCATAATTTAAATTGGAAAATTTAACTATTAACTCATAAATTCTCTCATGTGCTTCAGACGAAAAACCTATATTTCCTAACAATTCTTTTGCTTTATTAAAATATTCTTTGTCTTCTAACATATACTTTAATAAAATTCTTTCAGCTTTAACAATTGCTGGTTCAATATATGAAGTCTTATTAAATTTGTCAAAATCAATTACATTATTAGATTGTATTTTTTTATTTATTCTATTAAATTCATCATTTAATATTTCATCTTTTACATTTAATTTCTCAGCAATTTGCTTTATATAGATATTTCTTTCAAATTCACCCACATCTTGTAGTATTTTCATTGCTAAGTTCTTATACCTTATTATCATTTCATTATCTGAGAAATTTATTCCTTCTTCTGCCTTTTTTAATCTATATTCTATAAGTGGCAATGCATCATCCATAAGTTTTTCAAAAGCGCTCTTACCATACTTTTTTATAAAATCATCTGGATCCTTGCCTTTAGGTATTGAAAGTACTCTAACCTCTAACCCAACCTTTTTTAATATTTCTAGACCTCTTGCAGTTGCCTTTTGTCCTGCATTATCTGCATCATAAGCAATTATAACCTTATCTGCATATCTTTTTAAAAGTTTAGCTTGATTTTCTGTTAAAGCAGTTCCTAAAGTAGCCACTACTCCTTTTATTCCTTCTTGGTATAAAGCTATACAATCCATATACCCTTCTACCATAACTATCGTCTTTTTAAAATCTTCTTTTATTGCAAAATTTAATCCATATAAATTAGTTCCTTTATAAAATAATGGTGTTTCAGGAGAGTTTAAATATTTAGGTTTGCTATCATCTAAAACTCTTCCTCCAAAACCTATAACTGTCCCTCTATGGTCAAATACTGGAAATATTATTCTATTTCTAAATCTATTATAATAATTATTTTTTGGACTTTTTATTATTAATCCTAACTGCTCCATTTCATTATCGGAATATCCTTTGTTTTTAAGATAATTTCTTAAATCTTGCCAATTGTCTAATGCAAAACCTAGCCCAAACCTGTTCATTGTCTTGTCTGCAATTTTTCTATTTCTTAGGTAATTTATAGATTTTGTATTCTTTCTTAAGTTAGCAAAAAAGAATTTAGCTGCATCTACATTCAGCTTTTTCATTCTTTCAAATTTATCTTTTTTTTCTTTATTTATAACCCCTTTTTCTTCTACCTCTATCCCTAACTTTTCTCCTAATTTTTTTATTACTTCTGGGAAAGTCAAATTTTCTGTTTTCATGACAAAACTAAAAACATTACCAGCTTCTCCACAACCAAAACACTTATAAATTTGTTTATCTGGAGATACAGTAAAGGATGGAGTATTCTCATTATGAAATGGGCATCTTCCAATAAAGTTTCTTCCTGCTCTTTTCAATGAAATTTTTTCAGATATAATGTCTACTATATCCGCTTCATCTTTAATTCTTTGAATGACTTCTTCTGAAATCACTAACTAAATCCCACCTTTTTTTATTTATCTTCTTGAAATTCGACAAAAAAATTAAAATTCCTTCTTTATTTTTAATTTTTTTTATCGAAATTTATATTTCACTTTTTATATATTCTTTATAAAGTAAAAATCTCCTTCAAAAAGTTAAATTTTTATAACATTTTATAGTAAAACAAGTTCACATTTTAATTTATTCATAAATTCTAGAAAATTTTCATTCTAACATATCTCCTTGAATTCAACCTAATTTTTAGCTAAATTACATCTTTTTTAGGTATCCTAATCTACAATGTATTGTTTAATCTGTAATTTTTAAATTCTATATATCAATCTTTTCTAAATACATTATTGACATATTCTATATAATATATGTACTACATTTAGGCACATATATATCATTAAATACTCTTAAACAATATTCATCACTCATACCTGATATATAATCTGCTACCCCCTGATGTAATCCTTCTTTTAAAACAATATTTTTATAGAAATCTGGCAATTGTTCTGGTTTATTATAAAAATATTCATAAATATGTCGTAAAATAAACTTCGCCTTATCTCTCTCTAGTTTTAAAATATTTCCTTTATAGATTTTTTTAAACATAAATCTTCTTAAATTGCTTAAAGCTTCTTCAATTTCTAATGATAATTCCACTTTACTTATATTTTTACTTATATTTTCAAGAGTTTTATTAACGCAATCTATTATCAAATTATTTATTCGTTTATTATGATTTTCTCCTAAAATTTTTATAATATCCATAGGAAGGTCTTTTTCTTTTAATAAACCCGCCCTTATAGAATCATCAATGTCATGATTTACATAAGCTATTTTATCGCTATATTTAACAACTTGTCCTTCTAAAGTCGTCGGATTATTCCTATCTAACCCAAAACCACTATGATAAAGTATGCCATTTAATACTTCCGTCGTCAAATTTAGTCCTTTTCCGTCATTTTCTATTTTAGTTAAAACCCTTACACTATTACTATTGTGCATAAAACCATTAGGCAAAAGCTCATTTAACACTTCTTCACCAGTATGAGCAAAGGGTCCGTGTCCGATATCATGTCCTAATGCTATTGCTTCTATTAAATCTTCGTTTAATCCTATAGCTTTTCCTATAGTTCTAGCTACCTGACAAACTTCTAAAGTATGTGTGAGCCTTGTTCTATAATGATCGTTTAATGTTTTAATATATACTTGACTCTTAACTTTTAATCGTCTAAAAGACTTAGAGTGAATTATTCTATCTCTGTCAATCATATAACAAGTTCTAAAATCGTCTTCTTTCTCTAATATTTTTCTACCCTTTGTATTTATTGAGTAAGTTGCAAAAGGATTTAATATAAGTTTTTCATTTTTTTCTATTTTTTCTCTTATATTCATCAAAAATCCTCCTAACCTTTATATGTTACTTACTTATTCTATCAATATTATTGAAATTCCTTTGTTAAAATTAAATTATACTATATATTTTATTTACAAACACTAAAGTAATATAAAATTTTAGTTATATTTTTATAATACTTTAGCAATTATAAATCATATAACTAAAGTACCTTAAAGTCAAATCTATTATTTGTAAATTTTTAATTTCAATTTCAAATATACCTTTTTCATCAATAAAATATTTAAATACCTTTAGTACTTACAAAAATTGAAAATTATTCTCTTCAACATAATCTTAGGTGCAAATCTTATTTTAGAGAATATATTCATTGAAAATTGATTTAGAAACTCTTATAGATTTTTGTTTGACTTTTTTGACCTAATCAAAGGACAGACTAGCCGGTGCACCAGACAATGACGTCGCTTATCCGGGTAGTCATAAAAATCAGATAAAAATATATTTAGAGTTTCTTTGAAATTTTCACATACTATCATTTTAATCTTTTTCATTATTACTTTTAACACTATAATTTTGGAACTTTTAGGTTTAGCTTTACGCCTATGGGGCTCCAAGTTGACTCTTAAATTTATTCATTTCCAAACTTGTATACCTAAAACAGTGATACATGCTCCGAATCACTTAGAATTCAACACTGTATCTTGTATGAAAATATTTTAAAGTTATTGAATAAATTTAAATTTGAGATTTTTTCCCTATATAAATCCATTTAAGTTTATTCTAATATTTTAATTATTATTCTAATTTTAATAAAGTATTTTTATCATTCATGTATATTAGCGTTTTTTTATTAATATGTTTATAATGTAATCTTTTTAAAGGAGTATTGTTAATGAGTACATTAGATGTTTCTAAAAATAATTCTAAATTTTTAACTATAAATAACGTAAAAACTTATGTTATTCCACATTATGATTTAAATGATTTTACTATAGAACAAATTAAATTCAAAGATACCGATAAGCAAAGAGCTGTTTATAAGATTGTTACACCGGATAATACATATTGTCTTAAGAAAGTTTATTATCCTGCAGAAGAACTTATGTTTGTATATTCTGCTATAGAGTGGATTTATAGACATAATATCCACGTTCCTAGAATTTTACCTACAAAAAACCATGGTAGATTTGTAAACTATAATGATATGCTTTTTATTTTAACTCCTTGGATTGATGGGCTTAAATGCAATTTTAATTCCCAATATGAAATACTACTAGCTGCTGAAACTTTAGGTAAAATCCATAGTTATTCTAAACTATTTCAACCTATAAGTGAAAGTAAAATCAAAGTTGGTTGTAGTAATCTTTATAAATCTATAAACAAACATTTTAATAATTTATTGGTTTATTTTAACTTAGCCTCTAGGTTTAATGATAACTACTCTAAAATCTATTTAAAAAACTTTGAAACCAATATAAAATTAGCTCAATTATCTAATTATATAGCTTCTCTAATAGATGAATCTTACTTGTCTAAGTCAATTTGTCATAATGACTATGTTAGTAAAAATTTGATTTTAGATATAGATGATAATGTATGGGTGATAGATTTTGATAAATGTAAAATTGATTATTGTGCCCTTGATATTGGTTATTGTCTAAGAAGAGTTTTACGTAAAGAGAAGATAAATTGGAGTTTTACAGTTGCTATGAGCTTTTTTGAGGAGTATGAGCTAAGTTCACAACTCACTTTAGATGATTATAAATATCTTTTATCATATCTATCATTTCCTCAAAAGTATTGGAAATTATCAAGGGATTATTTTGGTAATATAAATAAATGTAATAAAAAAGTCTTTTGTAAAATGCTAAAGAAAGCAACAAAAGACTGTTATTTTCAATATGATTTTTCTCTAAAATTCAAAAGTTATATCGAACAAAAATTTAATACAAGACTTTAGTTTGAAAATATTAAAACCGCTACACATATGTGTAGCGGTATATATTTTTAAATATTATTTTCTTGGATTCTTAACTTGCGCTTGAGCTGCTGCCAATCTAGCTACCGGAACTCTAAACGGTGAACATGAGACATAGTTCAATCCTACACCATGGAAGAATTCAACTGAAGATGGATCACCACCATGCTCTCCACAAATTCCAACTTTTAAGTTTGGTCTAGATTCTCTACCTAACTTAGCAGCCATTTCAACTAACTTTCCAACACCATCTTGATCTAATTTTTGGAAAGGATCAAATTCATAAACTCTTTTATCATAATAATGTTTTAAGAAGTTTCCTGCATCATCTCTTGAGAAACCAAAAGTCATTTGTGTTAAATCATTTGTTCCAAATGAGAAGAATTCAGCTTCTTCGGCTATTCTATCAGCAGTAAGAGCTGCCCTAGGAACTTCTATCATAGTTCCTACAAGATATTCAAGTTTAACATCACTTTTCTCTATAATTTCCTTTGCAACCTTATCAACAACATCTTTTATACATTTTAATTCTTTTACTTCGCCAACTAACGGAATCATTATTTCTGGAACTATATCATATCCTTTTCTTCTTTTCACATCTATCGCTGCTTCTATTACAGCTCTTGCTTGCATTTCTGCTATTTCTGGATAGGATACTGCAAGTCTACAACCTCTATGTCCCATCATTGGATTAAATTCATGCAATGATTGAATTGTAGATTTCAAATCTGCTACAGTTATATCTAAATCTTCTGCCAATTCCTTTATATCTGCCTCATCTGATGGTAAAAATTCATGTAGCGGTGGATCTAAAAATCTTATAGTTGCAGGTTTTTCTTTTAATTCCTCATAAATTTCTATAAAATCTTGTCTTTGAATTGGAAGAATTTTATTTAAAGCTTTTTTTCTTTCTTCTTCATTTTTTGCAACTATCATTTCTCTAACAGCCATTATTCTATCTGCTGCAAAGAACATATGCTCTGTTCTACAAAGTCCAATACCTTCAGCACCAAATCTAATACCTTGTGCAGTATCTTTTGGTGTATCAGCATTAGTTCTTATTTTTAGAGCTCTTATACTATCTGCCCAACTCATAAGTGTTTCAAAATATCCACTTATAGCTGGTTCTACAGTTTTAATTTCACCTTCATATACATTACCAGTACTTCCATCTAATGATATATAGTCGCCTTCTTTATAAATTACGTTATTAGCTATTAAAGTTTTTTCTTCTTCATTAACTCTTATTTCACCACATCCCGCTACACAACAAGTTCCCATGCCTCTTGCAACTACTGCAGCATGGGAGGTCATACCACCTCTTACTGTAAGTATTCCTTCTGCTGCTACCATTCCTTCTATATCCTCTGGTGATGTTTCAAGTCTAACTAAAACAACCTTTTCTCCTCTACCTTCATGAGCTTGTTTTGCTGTTTCTGCTGTAAAGTATATTTTACCACAAGCAGCACCTGGTGAAGCTGGAAGTCCACTTGCTATAGGAATACTTTTTTCTATTTCTTTATTGTCAAAATTTGGATGCAATAAAGTATCTAATTGTTTTGGATCAACCTTCAAGACTGCTTCTTCTTTAGAAATCATACCTTCTTCTACTAAATCCACCGCAACTTTTAATGCAGCTTGCGCTGTTCTTTTGCCATTTCTTGTTTGAAGAAAATACAATTTGCCTTCTTCTATAGTAAACTCCATATCTTGCATATCTTTATAATGTTTTTCTAAAGTATCTGCTATGGATATAAATTCCTCATATATTTTAGGCATATCTTCTTTTAATTTTGAAATTGGTTGTGGTGTTCTTATTCCTGCAACAACATCTTCACCTTGAGCATTCATTAAATACTCTGCAAATATTTTATTTTCTCCTGTTGCCGGATTTCTCGTAAAACCAACACCTGTTCCTGATGTATTGCCTTTATTTCCAAATACCATTTCTTGAACATTAACAGCAGTACCCCAGCTAGATGGAATATCATTAAGCCTTCTATACACTATAGCTCTTGGATTATTCCAAGACCTAAATACCGCTGTTATAGACTGTATTAATTGCTTTTTAGGTTCTATTGGAAAATCTTCATTTATTTCCTTTTTATAAAGTTCTTTAAATTTTATAACTAATTCTTTTAAATCATCAGCATTTAATTCTGTATCTAATTTAACTGATTTTTCATTTTTCTTTTCATCCATTATGCTTTCAAAAAGTTTTTTATCTATTCCCATTACTACATCCGAAAACATTTGAATAAATCTTCTATAAGAGTCATATGCAAACCTCGGATTTGATGTTTTTTTAGCCATTACTTCTACAGTATCATCATTTAATCCTAAATTTAATATCGTATCCATCATGCCAGGCATAGAAGCTCTTGCTCCTGACCTTACTGAAACTAGCAATGGATTTTCAAGTCCCCCAAATTGTTTACCTGTTTCATTTTCAAGTTGCTCTAATTTGTTATAAATTTGATTTACAACTTCATCACATATAATTTCATCATCTTCATAATATTTATTACATGCCTCTGTTGTTACCGTAAATCCCATAGGTACAGGTATTCCTATGTTGGTCATTTCTGCTAGATTTGCACCTTTGCCCCCAAGCAAATCACGCATATCACCATTTCCTTCTTTAAATAGGTACACATATTTTTTCTCTTCCATGTTAAACAACCCCTTAATTACAAAATAATATTAGAAATATATAGCTAAATAGATAAATTTTTCAATTTATCTATCTTCACCCAGTTTAACAAATATATTAGTTATGCTAGTTTTTGAAACTTTCCCCTTTATCTTAAAAACCTCTCTGCCATCTTCAATTTCTTTACCTACCACTGGTAAGCAATCAACTTCATGTTCAATTATTTTTTTTGCAGCATCATATACTGAATCTTCTTCTTCTACTAAAACTATATTTGGCATTCTTGACATAATTATGCCTACTGGAACTTTGTGTATATCTGCAGTACCCATAGCAGTTTTAATAAAATCTTTTCTAGAAACAATACCAACTAAATTATCATTATTTACTACAAACAAAGTACCTACATCACTTAAAAACAAATCTAAAATAGCATTATAGACAGTAGTTTCTTCTTGTACTACTATAGGCTTTGACATTACATCTTTTACTTTAATACTTCTTATATAATCACTGCTAAAGCCTATTGATGAATTTTTAGAGTAAATATATCCGACTTTAGGTCTTGCTTCTAATATACCAATCATGGTTAAAATTGATAAATCTGCTCTTAAAGCTGAACGTGTCAACCCTAATTTTGCAGCTAACGCTTCACTAGTAATTGGTGCATTTTCTTTTACAAGTTTTATAATTTCTTCTTGCCTTGGTGAGAATTCTATTGTCTTCGCCCTCTTTCAGTTTAAATTTTTTAATGCTATCCCTTTTTCCTATAAAACTAAATTTTACAATTTCAATGTGTAAAATAACTATCAATCAAAAATAAACTAAATATTATTTTAATTTAGCTTTTATTATCATTTTATTTATTTTAACAAATATTAATCTTTTTTATAATATTTTATTTTATGAAATATTAAAAACTAGTATATTTTCCTCTATATTTTACCATACAGGGACATATCATGCAAATTATGAAGGATAACATTTAAATTTCAAATTATTTTAAATATTTACATGATTTAATCTTTGATACATTTTGTTTTTTAATAAAATTAAATTTCTTAAAAAAACATTGAAAAATGCATTTCATTTAAGGTTTTTCGCATTATATCTGTTATACTTTAAATTTGATATTGTATATTTTTTATGCTACTTTACTTTTTATTATACACCTTTTTATTAAATATTTCAAAATACATATATGATTAACAAGTTTTTATTATATCTATTTCAAGCTAAATATACAAGTTTTCATCTTATTTCTTGCTTGTTATAAATATAACATAATAAAAAATATTTTTTCCCGTATATTTCCTTATATTTCTTCATTTTTCTAAGTTAGTATTTAAAAATTATTTTTATAACTTTTAATTTTAAAAGTTTTTTAACTAATTAAAATAAGCCCCTAAATATATATTATATTTAGGGGCTATAGGGTTCCAAATTAAATTTTAAACTTATTCATTTATCAAATTAGAAAACTCAAATTAATATTTTATCAATAACTAACAGATTATTTTAGTTAAAAGTTAAGAGTGAATAGTTATAGTTATTACTACTCACTTCGTTTCTAGTAATTCTCAACGTATCTTTTTATAAATTTGCAAAGCAAATTATATTGATAGATTTTTTAAAATCATTTTCAGAAAGTGGTTGCCACTTTCATCCAAAATTCTTAATTCATAATTCATAATTCATAATTCATAATTCTTAACTAACTATATTTATACTTATTTTTCTTAACTGATAACAAAAATTTGATGTATGAATTTAAGTTGAAGCTCGTTTCCCTATATCTTTTACAAATTAACTTTATAAGAAAATGAATTTTCCTTTAAATTATCCTCTTTATCTGATAAATTATTTAATTTTAATTTTATTGCAGATGTTACATCTGACACTTTCTCCATTACATCTGAAGTTGTAGCTTTTACAACCTTTTTACCATTTTCTATATATTTATTAATTACTTCTACTGTTCCATCTTCCTTACTTACTTCTATAGTAATTTTAGTAACAACAGCAGTTGCTGTTAATGTTGCAGTAAGTAATACTAGAAATTTAGGATACAATGCTGATATTGCCCCTGTTACTATAACACCATTTAAGGGTACGTCAATTATTATCTCATCATCTTTTTTTACTCTTATTCTAGTTACATTCCCTTTTTCAATTAATCTTTTTATATAATTAACTATTTCATCTTTATCAAAAAGTTCCTTCTTCTTTTTATCCGATTGACTTTCTTCTAAATAAACCAATGCTTCTACTAAATCACCATCACATTTTTCTAAAACTTTTTTCGCTTCACTATAACTAATATTAAATCTGTTTCTTAATATATCTATTTTTTCTAAAGTTATTTCACTCATTTTTACACCCCCATACTTTATAAACTCTATTTTAAAAGTTTTTCAAGTAAAAATCCTATTCCACTTTAAAATGTTTTAACATATCAAGACTTTTAGGTCTTTTAGTATAATTTGTACTTATAATATTACTTAATATCTGTTCTATTTCTTTTTTTGCATTTTGTGGGACCTTTATCCTTGGAACTTTTTCCAATTCAGATTTATTAAGGAATTTTAATATATTATAAGCTATTGTTGATATTTGTGTTACATATCTTTTCTCACAATTATTACAAATCATACCATAATATTGCATAGATAAATAATTTGAAGTATTTATTTTATTTCCACATATGCAACACTCTTCTAAATTTATACCATAACCAGTATGAGATAAAATCTTTAATTCAAAGGCTCTTGCTAAAATATCTAAATCTACAACTTTATTCTTCATTAAATAAAAAGCTGTAATTAAATTTTTGAATATAAAGAATTCCTTTTGTCCATCTTCACAACATATGTCAACTAATTCATTTAAATAAGAACCATATATTAAGTATTCAAAGTCTTCTAGTAAATCCTGAAAGGATTCTATTATTTTTCCTTCATTTAATATATACATACTTCTACCTTTGTAAAGTACAAATTCACCATAACAAAAGGGAAGTGTAGTTGACATAAGTTTACTTTTCCCTTTTCTAGCACCTTTAGCTATTAATGAAATTTTTCCTAATTTCTCTGTAAAAAGCCATACTAGTTTATCATTTTCTTTGTAATCTTGAGTTTTTAGAACTACACCCCTAGTTTTTATTAAATTCAAATCTTGAACTCCTATTTTTTATATCCAAGTTCTTTAAGCATAGTAGGACTATCTCTCCAGTCCTTTTTCACTTTAACCCAAAGTTTAAGATTTACTTTGTTTCCAAAAAACTTTTCTAAATCTTGTCTTGCATATGTAGATATCTTTTTAAGCATGTTTCCATTTTTACCTATTATTATACCTTTATGAGAATCTTTTTCACATAATAAATTAGCTTCTATTTTATATATACCTTTTTCATTTTTTTTCATTAATACTATCTCTACCGCTATTCCATGAGGAACTTCTTTAGATAATAATCTTAATGCTTTTTCTCTAATACTTTCTGTAACTATAAATCTTTCTTGTTTATCTATAATCATATCTTCTGGGTAATACTTTGGTCCTTCCGGTAAATTTTCAACTATAAGCTTCATTAACGTCTCTATGTTTTTCCCATTAATTGCAGATAAAGGGATAACCTCTTCAAAATTCATAGTTTTAGAATATGTATCTATGGCTTTAGCCACTCTTTCTGCAGGATTTTCATCAATTTTATTTACTAATAAAAATGTTGGAACCCCAGCTTCTTCAAGCTGATTTAATATATGTTCATCTCCTCTGTGCATTTCATCTTCTGGTGTTGTTATAAACAACACTAAATCTACTTCTTTTAACGAATCCTTTGCTACATTAACCATATATTCTCCCAGTTTATGTCTTGGCTTATGCATTCCTGGGGTATCTACAAATATCATCTGATAATCTTCCGTTGTTTTTATAGTTTGTATATTATCTCTTGTAGTTTGCGGTCTACTAGAAACTATAGATACTTTTTCTCCCATTATATAATTTAATAATGTAGATTTACCTACATTTGGTCTTCCTATTATTGTTATAAATCCTGATTTAAACATTTTTTCCTCCAATACTTACTTTATTAAGTCTTTCTTTGTAAATGCTCCTGGTAAAATTTCTTCTAAAGTTTTTATTTGATAGTCATCTTCATTTTTAACTACTATTATTTTTCCATCTTCTTCTAAAAACTCTGATATTACTTGCCTACATATTCCACAAGGAGCTGTATATGTAGATTGATCTCCTACAACAGCTATAGCCTTTATAGAATTATGCCCTTCAGAAATTGCTTTAAATATAGCTGTTCTTTCAGCACAATTAGCAGCACCATAAGACGCATTTTCTATATTACAGCCTCCATATATAGTTCCATCCTCTGTGATTACCGCTGCACCAACCTTAAAGTTGGAATATGGAACATATGCATTTTTTCTTGCTTCTATAGCTTCTTTTACTAATTCTTTATAATCCATATCTATTCCTCCTAAACATAAACTTTAAATAAATAATAACTTAATTTTGTATTTTACAAATCCATACTAAGTTTATTATAAATATTTATTATATATATTCATTAAAATTTTATTCGGTTCTTTACTATATTTATACATATAAAGTGTACGTAAATTATACCACTAAATAATTTTAATTCAATGTTTTTTAACTATTTACGAGAAAAAATTATACAAAAGCAAAGTTACCAATATTCCAAACATTGCGCCAACAGCAACCTCTAATACAGAGTGTATTTTAGCATCAACTCTACTTTGTGCTACAATTAATGCCAAAAAATAAGATAATACCATTATTACAGAATTATTACTAATTAAAGTTATAGTTGTTGCAATAGAAAAAGATATTACACTATGACCACTTGGCATTCCACCCCTTAATGGCGTTCCTTCTCCAAATATTGCTTTTACAACTAAAGTAAGTATACTAACTATAACTAATATAAGAAATATCATATGCGGATCACAATTTCTAATTTTATTAAGTACATTAATTGAAAAAGGTCTTATTCTATCCCAAAATATAACATACGCCACTATCACTGCATTAAATGCAGTGATTAATACAGCCCCAGCAGCAACATTTTTCGATATCTTTGCAAGCGGATGGTAATAATTGGTAGTTGCATCAATTGCAGCTTCCACAGCCGTGTTTATCATTTCAGCAACAATTACCATAGTTATTGTTATAGTTGTAATAAGTAGCTCAACTTTACTTAAATCATAAAAAAAACATAATGTTAAAACCATTATTGCTGCTATAACGTGTATTCTCATATTTCTTTGAGTTCTTATAGAATATATTATTCCCTCTATAGCATAGTTAAAACTATCTAGAATTTTCTTAACTTTCATAATACTAGCCCCTTATTTGTAGTAAAAAATTCACAATCTAATTTTTTATATAGTTACTAATATCTTGCTCATATTTTTTATATTTATCTTATGTTTTCAAAATATTTTTATAACTAATTTAATTTAGATTGTGAATTATATTATCTTGTTATATTAAATTTTCTCATTATCTCTTCTTCTCTTTTTCGCATTACTTTCTTATCATCATCTTCCATATGATCATAACCTAAAAGATGTAATATAGAATGTACTACTAAATACATAACTTCTCTTACAAAAGAGTGTCCATATTCTATTGATTGTTCTTTTGCTCTTTCAAGCGATAAGGCCATATCACCTAAAACTAATCGCCCTTCATTTAGCTCATAAGGCATAAATTCATGATTTATATACATATCTTTAAAATACTTATCTTTTTCAAATTCTAGCATGGGAAAAGATAACACATCAGTAGCACTGTCTATTCCTCTCATTTCATTGTTAATTTCTTTTATTTCTTCATTATCAACGAATATTATACTAATCTCGTAAGGTATATTTACACATTCTTCTTTTAAACTGTATTCTATTATTTCTTTCATTTTATTTTCTAGTTCTTGTGTTGCTTCAATTTTACTTTGCCTGTTGTCTATTAGTATCATTCTTTTTCTCCTTATTTTCTAATTTATCCATAGGGTATTCTATTCTTTCATGATATATTCCCTTCAATACTTTCAAAAAAGAATCTTTTATAATTTTAAGGTCTTTAAAAGTTAACTCACAATTATCCAATTGATTTTCTGATAACTTTCCTTTTAAAATATTATCTACCATATTTTCTATTTTTTCTTTAGTTGGATTTTGTATAGACCTTACTGCTGCTTCAACACTATCTGCTAGCATTATAATCCCTGCTTCTTTCGTAAATGGAGCTGGTCCTTTGTATTTATAATCTTCTTCATTTATATCATCGGGATTTTCCGAATTATTTTTCATTGTAATATAAAAATATTTTACCAAAGAATCACCATGGTGCTGACCTATTATATCTTGTATAACAGTTGGAATGCCATATTTTTTAGAAAGTTCAATACCATCAGTAACATGAGAAGTTATTATTAATGAGCTTAACTTAGGTGATATTTTATCATGTGGATTCTCTCCACTAAATTGGTTTTCTTTAAAATAATAAGACCTCTCTATCTTTCCTACATCGTGATAGTAAGATGCCACCCTAGCTAGGACAGCATTAGCTCCTACAGCTTCAGCAGCTATTTCAGCTAAATTTGCAACTAACACACTATGATTATATGTTCCTGGTGCCTCCATAGATAGTCTCTTTAAAAGTGGGCTATTAGGATTTGCCAATTCTAACAATTTTATGTTTGTCACTATATCAAAAATATTTTCTAAAAAAGGTAACATACCTATAGCTAAAATTCCTGATATAAAACTTGCAGTAGCTGCAAATGCAGCTTGAGTTATTATACCTACAACATGGTTACTAAGAACATAACCTATTGCAAATGCAAAAATAAAATTTAATACTGCTAAATATAAACAAGATTGCAATATATCATTTCTTTGTTGTATTTTTTTTAATACAATTGGCGCATATACTGCATTTAAAAGAGCTATAAGCATAACACTTGGATTAAATTTTATAATTATACTTATAATTAATACATTCAAGATACTTATAGTCATAGAGACTTTCTCATCTACAAGTATACTCATTAATATAGGAACACATGCAAATGGTATTAAATATGGTGAAATCATATTTAGAGTTGCACTTAATATAACAGATATTACAGTTAAAATATTTATAACTACAGTTTTATTATACTGTTTATATATATCCCATCTGATAGTTTTTAAATAATACCACTGCATAAGCATTACACCTAGCACTAGTATTAAAAGTGTTGCATATAAATTTATTCTAAGAGACTTATCCTTATTTAAAAGCCCTAACTCTTTTAAAATTTCTATTTCAATCTGGCTTACTGGTTCTCCTTCTTTAACAATTATTTGATCTTTTTTTATAACTACCGGTTTTATAGCCTTTTGAGCTTCTTCTTTTTGCTTTTGAGTTTTTTCATAATCAACAAAAAAGCTTGGTTTTACTTGTGAATATCCTACTGCCATACCGACATCTTTTAAATTCTTAGAAAATCTAGAATTATTAAATAATGTGGTTATTATTCCTTGAGCTAAAACTATTTCCTCTGGTTTATCTTCATGAATTTTCACTTCATCAAATAGCTTCTCCATAGAATTTAGCATAAAAGTTTTTAATTCTTCTAGCTCTTTAACATCTGATATTGCCAATGTATTATAGGCTTCATCAGATAAGTTAGCAATTTTAGATGATTTTTTTAATTCTTCTATCTTTTTCTGTTTTTCATCTTCTTGAGACGTTGAACTCTCATACTTTTTATTTATTGATATTACTGTATCAAAAAACTCTTCTATGGTTTTAATTGCAGTAATACTAACCTCACTATTATAACTATATACATCTGCTATATGTTTTATAGCCTCTTCCTTTGCCTGTTCTGTAGCAAACTGATTTTCAATATCCTTAGGAGCTTTAATATCAACCTTAGCTATATCCCCTACTTCTAAATCATAAGTTTCTGTAATTATAGAAGTTGAAGTTAAAAAGTATATAATAACAGTAGTAATAATAAATATTAACCTTGCTGATAATTTAGGCATTTTCTTTTTCTTACCTATTTTAAACCCTTTCATAAACATCCCAACTTTCTTTTCTCTAGTTTATATCTAACCTACTCTAAGATTGTTTATTCATCATTTTCAGCTTTTCTCTCTGTATTCTCCTCTATAATATCGCTCTTTGCTTCTTCTAAAGATATATCTTCTTCCGCTATTACAAGTACTGTAACTAAAAAATTATCACCTTTATCTTTTATTTCTGGCTTTACTTCCAAAACTTTAACAAATTTATCTAAATTAAGTAAAACATTATTGCTAAGTTCTTTAATAACCATATCAGTATTGGCCTCAACATTTTCTTCTAGTACTTCCTCATAGATTTCTTCACCTATAAACCATTTGTTATTCTCTATTTTATCATAATTTTCAAATGCATTTAAGGCATTTTTAATATAAACTTTTTTCCCACCTATTTTTATATAATAGCTTCTAGCTTTTTCCCCTGTTTTTTTTCTTACTACTGTACTTTTAGGAATTTCTTTCTTTTGTTCATAAAATGTTTTGGCAAACACATTTCCTTCTGCCTTAACATCATATTCTTTGCCTTCTTTTCCTTGTTCTCCCTTTATTAACAAGTCACCTTTTTTAACAATTTTCCCTCTTTCCACCATAACAGTCCCACCCTGAGAGAATATTCGTTGTACTTCTCCATCTCTTTTTGCAACAATATTTCCTGTCAGCTTTTCCTCTTTTATTTTTGGTGGTGCCTGCCTTTCTATTACCTCAACTTTTAATTTTGATCCATCTATTCTAGCTTTTACCCACATTACTTCATCATTATCATCTATTATTCTTTCTTCTACTCTATGAACATCAAAACTATTTTTATAAGTTCCTTTTTCTATACCATATGATTTTAACAATTCTCTTATTTCAAAAGGTGCTATATAACTTTCTGTAACTACCTCTATTTTCCAAATAAAACTACTTAAATAATATAATACTCCCACAAAAATAAGTACTGTAACAAGTAACGTCCTTCTTCTTTTTAATTTTAAAATTTTAAACATAATACCTTTTCTATTAAGAACTTTTAATTTACTATTGGTTTTTTTTACTCCTTCTAATAAAACTTCATAATCAATGAATTCAATTTCCATAGTGCAATTGGTTAGGCTATTTCTTTTTAAATTTCTTACTTTTACATCTTTTCTCCATAAAAAATTTATAAGCTTTTCTAGGTTTACTGTTTCAATCTCTACTACTAATAATCCTTTTTTATAATTTAAATCTTTACTCATTTTTCTTGTATCCAATAGCATTAAAACTTCCATTTAAAACTATTGTCGTTCCTCCTACAAAAGATATTTCAAAATTTTCACCTAATATTTCCAATACACCAATAGAAGTTTTTACTTTTATCTCATTACTTTCAAATGTGGTTATTCCTTTATGATTTTCTATTGTAATTTCCGAATTAGATATTACCGTTATTTTAGGTAAGTCTAATACAGTATCTCTAGGTATGTCCAATTTTTCAACAATTAGCTCTGCTTTCTTTTTTATCTTATTTTTCAAAGTACCCACCTCTTTAACCTGTATTTTAAATTACTATAATTAAACAGTATTTTTTATAGGAATCCAAAATTACTCTTAAATTTATACCTAGAGTATTTCCATTCCTAAAAGAGTGATTACATGCTCGAAAATCACTCAAATACATAATTCCAGTTAGACTAAAATATTTTTGTAAGTTATGAATAAGTTAAAACTCGAACTTGTTTCACTATATTACTTATATATAGCTCTGTTATTTACTATATAATTACATGTTTTATTTTATGATTGTCTACCAAAATAAATTACTTGTTTTAAGGTTAAAAAGATTTTTTATATATAAACGAAAAAAGAACTCAGAAAACTGAGTTCTTATTTATTCAAATATTCTTTAACTATTTGACTTACTATTTTTCCGTCCGCTCTACCATTTGTTTTAGGTCGAACAATAGACATTAATTTGCCCATATCTTTTATGCTATTTGCGCCAATTTCTTCCGCAGACTTTACAACAATTTTTCGAATTTCATCTTCAGTTAACTGCTGAGGAAGGTAATCCAACAAGATTTCTATTTCAGCATTAGTGCTATCAACTAAATCTTGTCTATTTCCATTTTTAAATTCTTCTAAAGAATCTCTTCTTTGTTTAACTTCCTTAGCTAAAACCTCAATGACTTGATCATCATTAAGACTTCCACTGCCATTTTTCTCTATAAGCAAAATTGCAGCCTTTGCCATACTTATAACACTAGCTTTAAATTTATTTCTTTCCTTTAAAGCATTTTTCCAGTCTTGCTGTAATCTATCTTTAAGGGACATAGCTTTACCTTCTTTCAAAAATTCTATTTGAATTTTCTCTTTCTTGCAGCTTCTGATTTTTTCTTTCTTTTAACGCTTGGCTTTTCGTAATGCTCTCTCTTTCTTACTTCTGAAAGAACACCAGCTCTAGCACATTTCTTCTTAAATCTTCTTAAAGCATTTTCTAATGATTCGTTTTCTCCAACTTTAATTTCTGACATTATTATCCCTCCCTCCGCTAGCTCAATTCAAATTTTTAATTTCAAATAGCCATGCGGGACATAAATAGCACATTGTTAATTATACAATACATTTTCATATTCTGTCAACAATTTCATTTTTTTTTATTTAGCCTGGTGGCCATGCTAAATTTCTACCACCTAAGACATGAAAATGCATGTGTCCAACAGTTTGACCACCGTTTTTTCCTGTGTTATTAACAATTCTAAATCCATCTTCTGATATTTTCAATTCCCTTGCAATTTTATTAATTACAACAAATATATGAGATATTATGTCAGAATTTTCTTGTGTTATTTCATTAGCACTTGATATATGCTCTTTAGGAATAACAAGCACATGAACTGGAGCTTCTGGATTTATATCATTAAAAACTAGAACCCTATCATCTTCATAAACTTTTTGACTAGGTATTTCACCATTAGCTATTTTACAAAAAATACAATCACTCATAACGTTCTGTTTAAATTAACTATATACTGTTAAAATAAACTCTACCCTCCTTAATATAAATTTTATTTATATTAAAATATATAAATAATCAAAATTCAAAATTAATTATAATATCTTATTGTACACTATTCTAGTTTTTTTATTAAATTCTACTATTTTTCTACTATACCTATCATATTTTCTTTTTCTACTTCTAAAAGTTTAACCTCTATTATTTTTCCATCTAACTTCTCTGCACTTTCTACTGTAACTTTTATATAATTAGGTGTATATCCTATATAATGGTTTTCTTTATTTTTCATTTCTTCTTCAAATAAGACGTTCATACTCTTACCTTTAAATTTTTCCATAAACTCTTTTTCAAGATCTAAATTTAAGTTTATAAGCTTTTCACTTCTTTGTTCTTTTATCTTACCATCTACTTGAAGTATCATTTTTGCAGCTTTAGTTCCACTTCTTGGACTATACTTAAATACATGTATTTTAGACAATTTTATATCCTGTAAAAATCTATAAGTCTCATCAAACTCTTTTTCACTTTCTCCTGGAAAGCCAACAATTACATCAGTGGTTATAGAAACATCTTTTATGTATTTTCTTAGGTTATTCACAACATCCTTATACTCTTCAGCATTGTAATGTCTATTCATTCTTTTTAATGTAGCATTTGATCCACTTTGAAGTGATAAATGAAAATGAGGACAAAGTTTTTTCAAAGAAACTATTTTTTCAATAACTCCCTCTGTAAAAAATGTTGGATCAATTGAACCTATCCTTATTCTTTCTATACCTTCTATTTTATTTATCTCTTCTAACACTTTAACCAATGACCAGTCATTATCTAAATCCACACCATAAGACGCAATATGAATTCCTGATAAAATAATTTCTTTAAACCCATTTGCAGCTAGTTGTCTTACTTCATCTAGAATCAAATCTGGATTTTTACTACACACAGCTCCTCTAGCAAAAGGAATTAAACAGTATGAACAAAATTGATTACATCCATCTTGGATTTTTAAAAATGCACGAGTTTTATCCTGGTATTCTTCTATTTTTAATTCTTCAAATTTTTTATTTTTCAATACATCATTTACTTCAACGAATTGTTTTTTTTCAACTCTAGCTCTATTTACATAATAAACAATATCCCCTTTGTTTTTTGTACCTAAAATTACATCTACACCTTCTATTTTAGAAATTTCCTCTGATGCAATTTGAGAGTAGCAACCAACAACTGCTATTATCGCCCCTGGATTTTTTCTTCTTGCTCTAGAAATCATTTGGCGAGATTTTTTATCTCCCATATTAGTAACTGTACATGTATTTATAACATAAACATCTGCCGCTTCATCAAAAGTTGCAGTTTCATATCCTTCTTTTATAAATTTTTCTGTCATGGCTTCTGACTCATAAACATTAACCCTACACCCTAAAGTAGCAAAAGCAACTTTCATTATAAAACTCCTCCTAAATCAGCTAATTCATACATTATAAGACTTAAAGCTGTAAATCCTGCTGTTTCTGTTCTTAATATTCTTGGACCTAATGTAACTATATTGGCACCTTTAGCTTTTAATTTTCCGATTTCTTCTTCTTCAAAACCACCCTCTGGTCCAATTACAATAGCTACATTTTTTATAGAATTCTTATCTAAATTATTTGCAAGTTTTTTTATTCCATATCCCTGTTGATTTTCATAGGGAACTACAATTAAATCCATATCATCTATTTTTTCTATAAGTTTTTCAAATTCTATTGGTTTATTTATACTTGGAATTAAACTTCTTTTACTTTGTTTGCAGGCTTCCAATGCTATTCTATTCCATCTATCAACTTTTTTAAATTCTGAATCATTTTTAACAACTACTCTTTCCATTATTACTGGGGTTATAGATGCTATTCCCAATTCTGTGTTTTTTTGAACTATTAAATCCATTTTAGTTGACTTTGGCAACCCTTGAAATAAGTGCACTCTTACCTTACTTTCATTATTTAGCTCACACTGTTCAAGTATTTTTGCTATAACTTCTTTTTTGTTAATATCTTGGATTATAGCTAAATACTCTTTACCTTCACAATTATTTATATTGATTTTATCTCCAATTTTCAATCTTAAAACTTTGTATATATGTTTTACATCTTCTCCATCTATTTTACATACATCACAACATATATTTTCTTTATTCACAAAAAACTTATGCATTTTTTCACCACCGTTAATTAACTTTAAATAATATGTTTTTCACTTATACATAAAAACAATACTTTCATAAAGTTCCAATGATATAAATAAAACCATAAGGTATAGTTAAAATTTAGAACCTTATAACACCATTAAGTTTATCATTGAGAACTATCTATATAAAAAATATAATATCTAATTAAGTGTTTAAATGCAACTTATATATTTTTAGCTATTACACAAGCCCATTCTCCATCATTAATGACTTCCACAACTTCAAATCCACATTCTTTCATTTTATTTTGAACTTCTTGCTGTTTATCTAATATTATTCCTGAAGTTATAAAATATCCATTCTTATTTATAAACTTTTTAACACCTTCTGTTAAAAATATTATTACATCTGCTATTATATTAGCTACAATAATATCAGCTTTTCCTTCTACAACTTCCATTAAATCTCCGTGTAAAATTTGTATATTTTCAATGTCATTAAAGCCAACATTATTTCTTGCTGAATCTACTGCTACAGGATCTAAATCTACAGCTATAACTTCTTTCGCCTCAAGTTTTGCAGCAGCTATAGCAAGTATTCCTGAGCCTGTTCCTATATCAAATACTCTACTATTCTTTTCAACATATTTTTCTAAAGATTTTATACACATTCTAGTAGTTTCATGTGTTCCAGTACCAAATGCCATACCAGGATCTAATTCTACAATTAACTCATCATCTTTTGCAATATATTCTTCCCATATTGGCTTTACAACAATTTTATTTCCTATTTTAGTAGGCTTATAATATTTTTTCCAATTATTTTCCCAATCTTCTTCATTCACTTTTACTACATCAACAGTTCCTTCGCCTTTATCAAAACCATATTCAGATAATTTTTCTACATTTTCTTTTATGTATTTTATATATTTTTCAAGATTTTCATCTTCTTTATAGTAGCCTTTTACTACAGCACCTTTTTTTATATTTAATACTTTTTCATCAAAATAATCCCAATCACCAGGATTCTTTTTCTTAAATTCTACATCTTCTGAATCAATTATAGATACACCTTCAACCTCTGTACTATAAAATATTCCTGTTACTGCTTCTACAGCTTCACAGCTCGTTACAACCGTTATTTCAATCCATTCTTTACTCATAATTTTTCCTCCAATATTAATTCTATTACATTAAAACGCATATAAATTAATGTGATTTATATATTATTTATTTAAATTGTATTTTAAATTAAATGTCTTTATCTATATATACTATCATAAATTTTAACCTTTTTTAAATATATTAATCCTAAAGTTATATAGTATATTTATATTCTTATTCCCAATTAACCTGTTTTCAATTTATTTATCTACTAAAAAATAAAGAGAAACTTCTTACTTGAAGTTTCTCTTTCAATCTATTTTCCAAACCATTTTCTTTTAGCATGATGTTGTATTCCTTCACTAGACTCTTCACTAGCTTCCATAAACATATTAAGAGCTTCCTTTTGTTTTTCGTTTAATTCTTTTGGAACATCTACTATAACTTTAACATATTGATCTCCACGTCCTGCTGAATTAACTCTTGGAACCCCCTTACCTTTTAATCTAAATGTTGTTCCTGGTTGTGTACCAGCTGGCACAACGTATTTAACATCTCCATCCACTGTAGGAACTTTTATTTCTGCCCCTAGTGTAGCCTGTGCAAAGCTTACATGTGTTTCTATATAAATGTCAAATCCTTTTCTTACAAATGTTTTGTGAGATTGAACTCTAATATTTATATATAAATCTCCTGCCGGACCACCATTCTCACCAGCTTCACCTTGGCCTCTCAATGGCATAACATTTCCATTATCTACACCTGCTGGTATATTTATAGTTATATTTCTTCTTTTAGTTTCTTTACCTGTACCTCTACAAGTTGAGCAAGGACTATCTATTACCTGACCCTTTCCTCCACAAACATCACAAGTTGAAGATGTAGCTATAACCCCTATCGGTGTCTGCCTTTGTATTCTCACTTGTCCAGTACCATTACATTTAGAACATGTTTTTGGAGCTGATCCATTACTAGCACCTGTTCCATTACAACTTTCACATTTTTCTTTTCTGCTTATTTTCACTTCTTTTTCTATGCCAAATACAGCTTCTTCAAAAGTAAGATTTATATTGTACTCAAGATCTGCACCTTTTCTCGGTCCATTTCTTCTTGATGAACTTCCACCAAATCCACCAAATCCTCCAAATATATCGCCAAATATGTCTCCAAAGTCGAATCCACCAAATCCTCCTTCAAATCCACCAAATCCTTGACCATTAAAATCCGCTGTTCCAAATTGATCATATCTTTGTCTTTTTTCGCTATCCGAAAGCACTTGATATGCTTCATTCAACTCTTTAAATTTTTCTTCTGCTTCTTTATCACCTGGATTCCTATCTGGATGATATTTTAATGCAGATTTTTTAAAAGCTTTTTTTATTTCATCTTCAGTTGCACTTTTATCTACACCTAAAATTTCATAATAATCTTTATTTGCCATTATATTAATTTCACCACCTATTATACTCTAACCTTTATAATATAAATTATATTACGTATTATTTCAACATTAATATAATATAAAATTCCACTTTAACCGCATTAGTATGTAGTGCTTTTTATCAATTTTAAATTATTACATATATATCTTATTAAAACTCATCCAAAGCTGTTACCAATTTAAGTATATTTTATAAAATAAGAATCAAATTACTATCTTCTATTAATACATATTACTCAAATTGAGGGAAGAGCTTTTATGCTCATCCCTCTTTTTTGAGTAGTATTAAGCTAATTTTATTTTAAATAAATTTTAAAAAAGTTGATAGTTATGGTATTTATAATTAAATACTATTTAATTATTTGACTATACACATTCATAACTATCAACCTTTACTTTTTTAATCTTTTAAAATAAATTTGTTAATTAGTCTACTTTAAAATCTGTATCAACTACATTTTCATCTTCATTACTACCATTTTGTTGTGGTTCAGCTTGAGCTTCTCCTTGTGCTCCAGCTTCTCCTTGATACATTTTAGAAGATACTGCATAGAATGCTTGTGTTAATTCTTCTGTAGCTTTTTTAATTGCTTCTATATCTTCCCCATCTTTAACAGCTTTTAATGCATCTATTTTAGCATTTATTTCTGATTTATCTTCTGCTGAAACTTTATCTCCTAACTCACCTAATGTTTTCTCTGTTTGATAAACCATTTGGTCAGCATTATTTTTAACTTCTATAGCTTCTTTTCTTTCTTTATCTTGAGCTGCAAATTGTTCTGCTTCATCTACAGCTTTTTTAATTTCATCTTCATTTAAATTTGTAGATGCTGTTATTGTAATATTAGCTTCTTTTCCTGTTCCTTTATCTTTAGCTGTTACATTTACAATACCATTAGCATCTATATCAAATCCAACTTCTATTTGTGGAATTCCTCTTGGAGCTGGTGCTATTCCTGATAAAGTAAATCTACCTAATGTTTTATTATCCGCAGCCATTTGTCTTTCACCTTGAACAATGTGAATTTCAACAGATGTTTGACCATCTTGAGCTGTAGAGAACACTTGGCTCTTCTTAGTTGGTATTGTTGTATTCCTTTCTATTAATGGAGTTGCAACTCCACCTAATGTTTCTATTCCTAATGTTAATGGAGTAACATCTAATAATAGTAATCCTTCAACATCTCCTGTTAATACTCCTGCTTGAATTGCTGCTCCAACTGCAACACATTCATCTGGGTTAACTCCTTTTGATGGTTCTTTTCCTGTAAAGTTTTTAACAGCTTCTTGAACTGCTGGTATTCTTGTAGAACCTCCAACTAAAAGTATTTTATCTATATCATTTATTGATAATTTAGCATCTGCAAGTGATTTTTTCATTGGCTCAATTGTTCTTTGAACTAAGTCATGAGTTAATTCATTGAATTTAGCTCTTGTTAAGTTTAGGTCTATATGTTTTGGACCTGTAGCATCTGCTGTTATAAATGGTAAGTTAATATTTGTTTGCATTGAAGATGATAATTCTATTTTAGCTTTTTCTGAAGCTTCTTTTAATCTTTGAAGTGCCATTTTATCATTTCTTAAATCAATACCATTTTCAGCTTTAAAGCTTTCAGCTATATAGTTCATTATTTTTTCGTCGAAGTCATCTCCACCTAATTTAGTATCACCTGTTGTTGATAAAACTTCAAACACTCCATCTCCAAGTTCTAGTATTGATACATCAAAAGTACCGCCACCTAAGTCATATACAAATATTTTTTGATTTGTATCCATTTTATCAAGACCATATGCAAGTGATGCAGCTGTTGGCTCATTGATTATTCTTTTAACATCTAAACCAGCTATTCTTCCTGCGTCTTTTGTTGCTTGTCTTTCACTATCATTAAAATATGCTGGAACTGTTATAACTGCTTCTGTTACTTTTTCACCTAAATAAGCTTCTGCATCAGCTTTTAATTTTTGAAGTACCATTGCAGATATTTCTTGTGGTGTTAAATCTTTTCCATCTATATTAACTTTATGACCTGTTCCCATATGTCTTTTTATTGATATTATAGTTTTATCTGGATTAGTTATCGCTTGTCTTTTAGCAACCTGACCTACTAATCTTTCTCCATCTTTCATAAAAGATACAACTGATGGTGTAGTTCTAGCTCCCTCAGCATTTGCTATAACAACTGGTTCTCCACCTTCCATAACTGCTACACATGAATTTGTTGTTCCTAAATCAATACCAATTACTTTTCCCATTATAAATTACCTCCTAATTGTTAGTTTGCTACTTTTACCATACTATATCTTAGTACTTTTTCACCTTTTTTGTATCCTTTTAAGAATACTTCAACTATTTGATTTGCTCCAACACTATCATTTTCTTCATGCATTACTGCATTGTGATAGTTAGGATCAAATTCTCCATTTGTATCTATTTCTTCAACTTCTAATTTTTCTAAAGAAGTATTAAACTGTTTAACTGTCATTTCGATTCCTTTTCTTAAATCCTCTAAGTTAGAATCACATGATAAAGCACGTTCTAGATTATCTAAAACTTCAAACATTTCTTTTAAAACATCTTCATATGCATTCAGATATACATCTTGCTTTTCTTTTATTGTTCTTTTTCTATAATTATCATATTCAGCAGAAATTCTTAATTGTTTTTCTTTTAATTCTTCTACTTCTTTCTTTAATTTTTCATTTTCTTCTTTTATTTTTTTTACATCTACTGGTTCAAAAGTAGTTTCTTTTTCTTTTGAATCACACTCACATTGATTTTCTGAACATTCACTTGTTTTGTTAGTATGTTCATCTTTAATTTCATCTAGATTTTCATCTATATTATTCTTATTCAATTTTGCACTCCTCCATTCCATAGCTTTTTAAAACTTCTTATATATCTCTTCTATATTAAAGTTAAGCTCATCTACTAATGTATTTAAAATTCCTACTACTTTGCCATACGGAATTCTTGTTGGCCCTATAACTCCTATAGTTCCCAATGGTATTCCATTGTAATTGTAAGTAGCTGTTATAATACTACATTGCTTGGTATATTCATTAAAATTTTCTTTTCCTATACTTATGGCTAATCCATTTTCCTTATTTTGATCTAATAAACTTTTTACAAATTCATTATTATTTAAAAAATTTAAAAAATCTTTCGCCTTTTCTATATCATTATATTCTTGATAATTAAATATATTTGTTGAGCCTTTTATATATATTTTACTATTTTCTTCATTTATTAAAGTCCCATACAGTATAGGAATGATAGCATCTAAAATTTCTTCATTTCCTTTTAATTCTCTTTTAATATTTAAAAGAAATTCCAAAGAAATATCTTCAATATTTATATCTCTTAGTTTTTCATTTAAAACATTATTTAATTTTAAAAGAGTACTGCTATCTATCGGTTTTGTAATTTTAATAATATTGTTTCTAATTACACCACTATTAGTTATCATAGTTGCTAAGACATTATTATTATCAACTAAAGAAAGTTGAACATGTCTTAATGTACTTTTCCTAAGAGACGGAGCCTTTACTATAGATGTAAGTTTTGTAAGATCTGATAAAATTTCAGTAGCATTCATTATGATTCTATCTATTTCACCACAAGCCATATCAATTATAGATTTTTTAATTATAGCTTTTTCTTGTGATGTTAAATTAGATATTTTCATTAAATTATCTACATAAAGTCTATAACCTTTATCAGAAGGCTTTCTTCCAGAAGATGTGTGAAGTTGTTCTAAATATCCCATATCTTCCAAATCCGCCATCTCATTTCTAATAGTTGCAGAACTGATTCCTAAATCATATTTTTTAGCAATAGTTCTAGATCCTACAGGCTCACCACAAGTAATGTAATCATGGATAATAGCTTGTAGTATATAAATTTTTCTATCATCCATTTTCATATTATCACCTCTTTATTAGCACTCGTTAACAAGGAGTGCTAATTACTACATTCTTAACATATCATTTTAATATTAATTTGTCAATACCTTTTTTACTTTTCTAATATAAATTCACACATTATGCTGTTCGACACTTCTATTCCTTTTTCTGTGAGGTATATTTTTTCACCATCGTCATTTATCATTTTCAAGCCTTTAAATCTATTAATAATTTCCCCATAAATTTCATATATATCCTTAGAAAATTTAAGCTGAAACTGCTTTTTATTAACACCCGCTATTTTTCTCAATCCTAAAAACATATATTCTTCAATATCATCTTCTATCCTATTTTTTTTACTTTCTATTATTGCACTTCCATTTTCATTAATTTTTTTAATATATTCTTCTATATCACTTTCATTATAATATCTTCGTCCATCTACATAAGAGTGGGAAGAACTTCCACAGCCAATATAAGGTTTTAATTCCCAATACACCAAATTATGTCTGCATTCTTTATTAGGTTTGCAGAAGTTTGAAATTTCATAATGATTATAACCATTTTCTTTTAGTATTTCTAAAGTTTTTAAATACATTTCCCTTTCATCTTCTTCACATGGAAGTTTTAATTTATCATTTTCAAATAAACTATAAAATTTAGTATCTTCTTCTATTATTAAACTATAACAAGACAAATGTTCTGGGTTAAGTTTTACAACTTTTTTTAGTGTCTCTTTCCAATTATCAATATCTTGATTTGGAAGTCCAAAAATTAAATCTATATTTATATTTTTATATCCACATTCTCGTGCTAATTTATAACTTTTTTCAAAATCTTCTACAGAATGTATTCTTCCTATACTTTTTAAAAGATTATCTTGATAAGCTTGAAGACCTATGCTTAATCTATTAACACCCATGCTTTTAAATAATTCTAATTTTTCTTTTGTGAATGTACCTGGATTTCCTTCTACTGTAAACTCAACATCAGGAGCTAAATTTAATTTTTCTATACTTTTTTTTATATATTTTAATCCATCTAAAGATAAATAGGTGGGAGTTCCCCCACCTATAAATACCGTTTTTATAATGTAATCTTTATCTATTTTATCTATTTCTTTTCCTAACGCTTTAGTGTACTCTAGCATTTTCCCGTCACATCCACTAAAAGAAGGAAAATCACAATAAAAACACTTATTTTTACAAAATGGTATGTGAATATACAATGATACATCTTTCATTTTGCATTCCTCCTTATAGCTTTTAGTAAAATTAATCTATTTTAAGCACTGCCATGAATGCTTCTTGTGGAACTTCTACACTTCCAACTTGTCTCATTCTTTTCTTTCCTTGTTTTTGTTTTTCTAATAGTTTTTTCTTTCTTGATATATCTCCACCATAACATTTTGCAAGAACATCTTTTCTCATAGCTTTTACAGTTTCTCTGGCTATAATCTTTGAACCTACAGCTGCTTGGATTGGAATTTCAAATAATTGTCTTGGAATAATTTCTTTCAATTTTTCTGCCATATTTCTTCCTCTATGATAAGCCCTTTCTTCTGGAACTATCATTGATAAAGCATCTACAACATCTCCGTTTAACATTATATCAAGTTTAACTAGTTTAGTTTCTTTATATCCTTTTAATTCATAGTCAAAAGAAGCATATCCTTTAGTTCTTGATTTTAGTGCATCAAAAAAATCATATACTATCTCATTTAGAGGCATATCATAATTTAGCATAACCCTTGTCTGATCAAGATATTGCATATCTATAAATACTCCTCTTTTTTCTTGACATAATTCCATAATAGCTCCTACATAATCTGAAGGCGCTATTATGGATGCTTTTACCATAGGCTCTTCCATATAACTTATTTCTGATATTTCTGGTAAATTTGTAGGATTCGTAATTTCTAAAAGTTCACCATTTGTTTTTGTAACTTTATAGATAACTGATGGCGCTGTTGTAATTATATCTAAATTAAATTCTCTTTCTATTCTTTCTTGAATTATTTCCATATGTAATAATCCTAAGAAACCACATCTAAATCCAAAACCTAATGCAATAGATGTTTCTGGTTCAAAAGATAGTGCAGCGTCATTTAGCTGCAATTTTTCTAAAGCTTCTTTTAATGCTTCATATTTTGAACCATCTGCTGGATATATTCCACTAAACACCATTGGTATTGCTGGTCTATAACCTTTCATTGGTTCTTTAGTAGGTCTATTTGCTTCAGTTATTGTATCTCCTGCTCTTGCATCTCCTACATTTTTTATAGCAGCACTTAAATATCCAACTTCTCCAGCTCTTAATTCTTCAATCGGCATTGGTGCTGGAGTAAACACTCCAACTTCCGTAACTTCACAAGTTTTATTAGTATTCATTAATTTTATTTTTGTGCCTACTTTAACACTTCCGTCAAAAACTCTTATATAAGTAACAACACCTTTATAACTATCATAATAAGAATCAAAAATTAATGCTTTTAATGGTGCTTCTTCATCACCAGTTGGTGCAGGTATTTTTTCTACAACTGATTCTAATACATCTTCTATATTTAATCCTGTTTTAGCTGATATTAAAGGTGCATCCTGTGCTTCTATGCCTATAACATCTTCTATTTCTTGCTTTACTTCCTCCGGTCTTGCACTTGCTAAATCTATTTTATTTATTACCGGATCTATTTCTAAATCATTATCTAATGCTAGATAACAGTTTGCAAGAGTTTGAGCTTGAATCCCTTGTGTTGCATCTACTATTAAAATTGCTCCTTCACAAGCTGCTAGACTTCTAGAAACCTCATAATTAAAGTCTACATGTCCTGGAGTATCAATTAGATTTAATATGTATTCTTTTCCATCTGCTTCTCTTTTATATACAAGTCTTGCTGCTTGTGCTTTAATTGTTATTCCTCTTTCTTTTTCTAACTCCATATTATCAAGTACTTGAGATTCCATTTCTCTTTGTGTTAATGTACCTGTTTTCTCTAGCAATCTATCAGCTAATGTAGATTTACCATGATCTATATGGGCAACTATTGAAAAATTTCTTATATACTTTTGTCTGTCACTTTGCATGAATTTTACCCCCGTTTGTGTAATGGATATATAAATTTACTTTATATTATCAAATTTTTTTACTACATTTAAATTTTAATATACTTTTTATAAATAAATTATAATTACTCAGTTTAAATTATACCATACAACTTATTTAACTTGTCAATGATATGTATTAAACAACCTTAACTTTAAGTCTTTTATAATTTTTCATTCTATTATAACTTATGTAATTAGTTTATGTTCTCTTTTATGTTATTAAATATAATTTTAAAGCCATTTTCTAAATCATAAAAAAAATCACTTTTAAAAACTAATTGTTTTTCATTTAATTTTAATATTATTTTAGGTTTATCCTCATTACAAATTTCTATATTACTATTTTTTTTCACTACATCACTTGAATTTTTATTTACCACAACAATTCCAATTATAATAGCTAATGTACATAAAATTAGTATATTTTTTTCTTTTCTTCCCAAAAAGAGCACCTCCAATATTATAATAATTCACATTATATATGTTTTTTATTCAAACATTAAAACGCAAAAATATATTTTAGAATTAAAATTTAAAAAGCCCTATCAAAATAAATTTTAACTTTCATTTTGATAAAGCCTTTTATATTATAATATTATCTTTATTGTGATAATCCTACACTAATAGAGTGAGCCAAATATTTCATACTGGCTTTTGCCTCATCAAGAGTATTAGTTGTAGATCCAACTTCAATTAACACTGCATTACTACTTAAATCTTGACTGTAATAAGTTATTCCCGTTGTGTAAACATCATATATAGCTCTCCCCCTAAATAAATCTGGGTATAATGTCTTAGATGCTCCTACAATGTTATTCATTATTTCTAATTGGTTTGCATAATTTGGATTAGCCATCGCTGGCACAAACATTACCTTAGCTGTTGATTCACCATTAACAGTTCCTGTAACATATTTTTTATCTACACCTGAATCTCTATGCAAATCTATAATTAAATCAAAGTTTCCATATTCACTTAAATATTTTTTCATAGTTTCACGTGATTTATAATAAGCAGCATTATAATCTGGTAGGTCATGTGCTGTTGTATCATGTATAACAGTAAATCCTTGTGCTTGTAAATTTTTTGTAAGTTCTTCACCTACAGCAATTATATTCTGACTGGCATCTTTCTTACTTTCTTCTCCTGGTGAATAGGCCTCAGAAGAATGGCTATGATATATTAGCACTTTCTTATTTGCATTTTTGGTAGCATCTTCTTTTGGCACAGCACCTACTTCATTTTTATTTATATCATTTTCCCCTAAATTAAAAGCACTTATTTTATACTCTTCTGCTTTTACTTGTTTTACCTGCTCTTTGTCAAAAAAACCTAATTCTCCTTTGATAAGTTCTAGAATACTAAACGATGATATACCCTTGTCTTCTTCTCTTAACATATTATTAGATGAAACCCCTACAGTAGCCATACAATTATTTATAGCTTTAAAGTATAAAGTTGTCTTTATCCCATCACTATTATGCCCCTCATATATAATAAAACTTTTTGGCAAAATTACTAGTAACGTAGCCACTAAGATTATAATTATAAATTTCATATATTTAAAATTTAATTTAACATTTTTTACATTTTCATATGTTCTATTACTAACATATCTAGAACTGTATCTTGGGTTATATCTTGGATTATATCTTTTATATTTCTCCCTATTGTATCTCATTTTACCCTCCTGTTATTTGTATAAAATTTACATATAAAGCTACACTTTATAAGATTCCAAATTGATTTTTTAAATTATTCATTTGAAGATTGGGATGCCTAAAAGATTAGCACAAGTCCATAATTATCTAAATTAAGCACTCTATATTTATATAAAAATATTTTTTAGTTAAATGACCTTTATAAATTACATAACTTGTCCTAAATTAAAATCCTTCTTTGTTTCAATCACTATAATATATGTTTAGGTTCTTTAAAATATAACAGCATAAAAATATCTGCTTTAAGATAAAACTTAAGTTTTATCTTAAAGCAGATTCTTTTAATGTTTTTAATTTAAATATCTATCAATGTCCTCCAATGTCAGGGCTGGCTGCAATGCTATATTTATACCATTAGCTATAATTTTTGATAGACAATCTACTACCATATCTATATCTTTAGGTGTAACAACCATAGTAGCCATTTTTTCACCTAAAACTTGACCTATTAGTACTTCCTTTTCTTCTCTATCTAATGAATTTAAACTATTATAAAATTCACTACCACTTTTAGCTTCTTTCATTAAATCTTCTATTACTAGTTCTATAGTATCATTCGCTAATGTTGCCGCATCTACAACTGTAGGAACACCTATAGCTATTACAGGAACACCTAATTCTTTTTCATTTAACGCCATTCTATTATTTCCTATTCCTGCACCTGGTGATATACCTGTATTTCCAACTTGTATTGTTCTATTAACTCTTTGAGTTTTTCTTGATGCTAATGCATCTATACATATTACTACATTAGGTTTTACTCTATCTACAACACCTTTTACTATTTCACTAGTTTCTACACCTGTGATTCCAAGAACACCTGGTGCTATAGCAGAAACTGGTATTATTCCCTCATCTATACTATCTGGTACGTATTCTTTTAAATGTCTTGTCACCATTAACTTTGATGTAACTTTAGGACCTAATGCATCTGGTGTAATGTTCCAATTTCCCAAGCCAACTACTAACGCAGTGGTTTTATCATTTATCTTTACTAATTTTGAAAGTTCTTTTGCTAAACTTTGACTTAAATCTTCCTTTGCCTCTACGTCATAATAAACAAAATCGGCAAACTCTAAAGTTACATAACTTCCTTTAGGTTTTCCAATTATTTTTTCTCCATTCTCATTTATAACTTTAACATGAGAAACCATAACTTGTTTATCAACATATTCTTCAACTTCTACACCATCTATTTCACGTTCTTCACTATTTTGCTCAGTATAATACTCCCTAGCTTCTAATGCTAAATCCGTTCTAATATTATTCACTGGTATTCCTCCCTTAAACTTTTTAACTCTTAATTGTAAAACTAGTGTTTATAGCATATTATTCTAAAATTATATCTGATTTTATTTTTTCCAAATAAAATATTAATATTCTTTAATTACTGCTTCTTAATTACAATTAAATAAATTAAATTCCCCATGTATTTTTTTAGCAATTAATATAAAGTTAAAAAATTTTATGTATTTTTGTTATTAATACTGTTATAATAAGATTTAGGGGTATTTATACATAAAATCAGTAATTTTTTCTAATTAACTTATAAAATTTACTTGAAGTGTAAAAAAATTAGTGATATAATATCACTTGTTGAATAAAAAGAACTCATACGCAGACTTCCCCAAAGCTGCTGAGACGTGATAAAAATACAAGGGGGTGAAGTGAAATGGCAAACATTAAGTCAGCAAAAAAGAGAATAAAAGTTACTAAAGCTAAAACTCTTAAAAATACAATGATAAAATCTGCACTTAAAACTAGAATTAAAAAGTTTGAAGTTGCAGTTGCTAACAAAAATGTAGAAGAAGCTCAAGCTAACTATACTGTAGTTGCTAAAGCTTTAGATATGGCTGCATCAAAAGGAATACTACATAAAAATAAAGCAGCTAGAAAGAAATCTAGATTAGCTACTAAATTAAACAATTTATCAGCTTAATAAATGAACCGGTTTTTACCGGTTTTTTTATTTTACTTTATATAAAAAATAACTAATCCTTAAAGATTAGTTATTTTTTATATCATAGAATTTATAATAAAGAATTCTAACTGTATTCTACTATTAGTTGTTAAACTCTTTATATTACCTTCAACTTCTAATGCTAATTCTAGATTTCTCTTAAGCTTTTCCAAAGTAAACTTCTTGCTTTGACCTATCATTTTTTCAGCTACATATGGATGCAATCTAAATTTTCTAGATATTTTTTCAATAGATTCTCCTTTTTCACTGCTTACTCTTACAGATAATAGTAACCTAAATTGTCTTTGTATCATATATAATATAGACGTTACCTCTTGCCCTTTATAAATCAATTCATTTAATACATCTATAGATTTTTTTATATTTTTTTGAGATATATAATCTACTAAATTAAAGATATCATTTTCGCTCTTTTGAGACATTAATAATAGTATATCTTCTTTAGTTATGTTTCTTCCTTCACAATAGCAACAAAGTTTTTCCACCTCATTATTTATAATATCCATATTACCTTCTACTAAACTACAAAAAAAACTCAATTCAGGTTTATCTATCTTATTACCTTTTCTCTCAAAAACTTCTTTTACTTTAAAATATAAATTATTACCCTTTACTTTATCTACCTTTACTAATACACCATTTTTTTCAAGTTTTTTGACTTTACTACTAGGTTTATCTCTATCACTTTTAAATATATAGTACATTATTAATGTTGTATATGGTGGTAAATTTTGTGTGTATTTTAAAAGTTTATTAAAATCTATTGTTTTTTCATCATCTAAAGATTTAGTATCATCTAAAAAATTTGCTCTAAAAACTTCAACAACTTTTCGCTGACCCATAAAAGGCATAGTTTCACAAGCATTTATTATAATGTCATTATCCACTTTTCTTCCATCTAATCTTATAAAATTAAATTCTTTAAAATCTTCTCCCACTAATCCCTTCGATATCTTTTCTATAGATTCTTTTATCAAATTCTCATCGGAACCACAAAATACATATAAATTTTTCAAGTCACCTTTTTTTATATTTGCTTCAAATTGAACTAAATTAATCACCGGTTTTCCCTTACCTTTCATAGAAAGAATGTATAAACTAAAAATTGATATAGGGTTCCAAGTTAAATCTTAAACTTATTCATTTATCAAATGAGAAAACTCAAATTAATATTTTTTTAATAACTAACAGATTATTTTAGTTAAAAGTTAATAGTGAATAGTGAACAGTTTTGGTTATTACTACTCACTTCGTTCCTAGTAATTTTCAACGTATCTTTTTATAAATTTGTAAAGCAAATTATATTGATAGATTTTTTAAAATCATTTTCAGAAAGTGGTTGCCACTTTCATCCTAAATTCATAATTCATAATTCATAATTCTTAAGTAAATATATTTGCACTTATTTTTCTCAACTGATAACAAAAATTTGATGAATAAATTTAAATGTCAGCTTGTTTTCCTATATATCTATATATTATAATTTTTTTTTTTATTTTACAATAACTCTTTACTTTAATAATATATTTTTACTATATCCTCATTTATAAGCTTATACTTTCCATATATAGTTCCCTTTGGTTTATATTTATCATCTTCAACCAATTCCACAATATTATATTTGTCTATGTTGGCTTTACTATAATTCTCTTTCTCAGTTATAAATATCTTTTTATTTTTACAAGCTATTATTAAATCTAAATAACCATCACTATTTATAGCTTTTATGTTATATTTATTATCTAAATTTAAATTTTTCTCACAATCTATTTCATCATAAATTCTATGTATATCTAATGGTTCTTTTATTTTTGAAAGTTTTACTGACTTATTGCTTAAAATAACATTTTTCATTTTGTAATTAATATTTATAGTAGTTCCTTTTTTTGTCTTTATATAATGTATATTGGGATAAAAGGAATATTGACTTATAATTGTAATCATAAGCATTATAACGGGTATATATTTGCTCTTTTTATAGCCACTTTTATAAAATATATAAGAACAATACATAGATAAAATAGTTAAAGAGGCAACATACCCTACATTATATACCTGATTAAAATCTTTTATTAAAAACCCTTCAAAGGTATTTATACATAATAATAATCCTTTTAAAAAACATAGAAATAAAGTGTTTATTTTAGGAATATAAATAATAAATAAAAACATATTACTTGCTATTATTAGAATTGTATAAAATGGAATTAACAAACAATTTCCTACTATACCATTTAAATTTACTGTACCAAAATTAAAAGCAATATATAATGTTGTAAAAGTCGAAGCGGATAATGTAATAACTATAGAGTCTCTTAATAGTTTAGGTAAAAAGTATAATGTTTTATCAAATTTTTTATTCATTACAAAAATACCTAACACTGATAAAAATGATAGATTAAAGGCAGGATCCAAAATATAATATGGATTCATTGTGACAACTATTATAAACGCTAATGCTAAACTACTTATACCATCATAATTTCTATAAACTTTTTTTGATAATACAAAAACGCAAATCATTATAAATGCCCTAACTGTAGAGGCTGTATAGCCTATAATTGTTATGTAGATAAGTGTAATTAATATAGATATCTTATATCCTAACAATTTTTCCATACATTTATATATCAACGCAATATGGAATCCTGAAACTGTAAGTATATGCACAATTCCTAAAGTATTCATATCATTTTTCTTTTCATAGTCTAGATAGGATTTATCTCCTAAAGATATAGCCATAACAATTGATGCTATATCCTCATCATACTTTGCAATTTTATTATAACAGTTATTTTTTATATTATAAATTTTTGTTATACTATCTTTGCCTTTTTCTATTTTATTTGTTTTATAAACTCCTATAATTCCATTTTTATAATCTAAATCTTTTATATACAATCCTTTTGCATTAAATAGTTGTCCTAGTTTTAAATCATCCAAATTATTGCCTTCTAAAAGTACTTTTCTACTTTCTATCTTAGCTATAACTTTACCATTATTATTTTCAATAATTCTACCTTGAACAGATTGTCCTAGTTCTGTAGTAAAGTATATACTATATGAAACAAATCCTATAAAAATAAAAGCTAGCACAAAGAAAAAATAATGCTTTTCTAATTCAATATAGGATATTATTAAAAAAATTAATAATATACAAAATATAAAATAAACATTTTGCAACAAAAACAATGCAGAAAAATTACCTATAAGTATACATATAGCATAAAATATTAATGGCCTTTCCATATAATCACCTATTATCATTTTTATAGAAATTATTGCCACATAATTCATATTTTATCCATTCAACTTAACACATAGGGAAGCAGGCTTAAATTTTATCATTTAATAGATAAATAATTTTAACTGATAGCTTCAAACCTTATAATAAGCTTAAAAAACATAAATTATCATAAATTCATATTTTTTAAGCTTATTGTTTTACTCTGGCTCTTTCTCCAGAGCTATATCTAATATTAAATATACAATGATACCAGATCCCCCTAATAAAATAGTTAGTGCAAATAGAATTCGAATCCAACTAGCATCTACCTCTAATGAATTTGCTATACCTGCACATACCCCGTCTATTTTTTTATTTTTTCTAGATTTATATATAGGTTTTTTGAAAAACTCCATTATCTTCACCTCCAATTATACATAATTCTAAATTTATACTTATTTATGTAGTGTTATATAATTTATACTTACTTTTATTATACTATTTTATTCTTCTATTGTACCCTAAATATTCTCTACATTGTTTGTTATAAAAATAAACCTTATATAATAAACATAAGGTTTTAGATTGTTTTTTTATATAAAATTTTATACATTAACTTTAATATTACTATTTATATATTCTTACTAAATTTTAAATCTAAAAGTATAACAAATAAATTCTGTATCTGTGAATACTCTGTTCAAAATTGTTTTAATTTCTACAGCCTTATCTTTAAATAATCTTTTCATAAATTTCAACTCCTAATACTTATTTTAGAAATCATACTTTTTAATATTTTTAGCAGAATTTTAGTGAATAATTTGTTAATTACTTTATATTTTTTTAATGATACTAAAAATATTTTTCATTTGATTTTAATTTTAAGTACATTAAATTAAATTTTAATTTATAAAAAATAATATGTTACATTAGTATATATTTCAAAGCTAATGATTCAGTTCCTTTTTTATATTAAGATTTTAATAAATAAGTTACATTTTAAATATATACTAATATATTACATTGTAGATTTTTTCAAATTATTTATACATTATATGCCATAGCTATTTTATTATATTACAATTCATTTTTATACATATTTTCAGGTTTTAAAAGAATTCATTCTAAATCTCGTATCTCCTAAGAAATTAATACTTCTAAAATTTAAATAAATATAAAAAGACTTATATAACCTTAAGATTATATAAGTCTGTATATACTTATTTGGCGGGAATATGTGGGAATCGAACCCACCCGTCGTGGTCTTAGCACGGCAACACGGTTTTGAAGACCGGCAGGCACACCAGCACCTATCTACTCCCAGAATATTTGTTTTTCAAATAATTATTGACACATCTATTATTATATCAAATTTTTCACATAATTCAACACTTTTTTTATGTTTCTAATAATTTATCTGTCTTTTTATAATTTTAATATAGAATTCTGTCGTTTTCTATCCTTTTAGTGAATTTTATGCCGTCAAAATGTTCTAACATAGCAACTGCATACTTTCTATTAGTTTCAAATAAATCTCTTGTTGATGATGCACTTATAGATCCATTTTTTTCGATATATTCTTTTAGCATAATTTTTGCTTTATCATAATTTCCCTTTTCTATTATACACTCTTCATTGAGTTTTACCAATAACTCTTGATCAAGTAAAGATTCAAAGACCATTTTAAAGTTACTTTTATCTTTTTCATTTAAAGCTAAATCACTATACTTGGGACAATTATATTTTGTTTCTTTATATGACTTTATCAATGTTTCCTTAATTCTTTGTTGTTCTTTATTATATTCAACTTTAAAATTAAACAAAGATATAAACTTAGAATTTACTTTTATTATGTTTCTATCTTGTAAAAGATTTAAGATTTCATCATAATTTTTTTGTTTTAAAGCTTTACCAAAAACCTTACTTTTTATTTCCTCTTTTGACATTCCGAATTTTAAAGGATTAATCTTATGAAACTCTACTAAGTTTTCTTCTATGATATTTATCTTATTTTTTAAAAACTCTTTATGAACATATATATTATTTTCTGATGCTTTAAGTTCTATTATAATTTTATTTTCAACTAGTTCTTCTATTTTTTCATCAATATTTTCTAAATTTTTCCCAAGTGATTTTAATATATTAGCTTTATTAGGATATGTGTTGCTTAATTGATTTATGACATTTTCTAATATGCTTTCTGATTTTCCACTCTCTTTAATTTTTAACTCTTCTATATACTTTTCATCAAATCTTTTAGCTTTTTTAGCTACTGGCTCTATTATTGATCCACCTGCTATTGTAAACATAGGCGAATAGCTTCTAAGTACGTACCTGTCATTACGTTGTGCAGTTATTTGCTTTTCTAATCTCAATTGAACGTATCCACTTTCACCTGGTTTAATCTCATCTTTGTCTAATATAATTACTCTACAAAGTACTTCTTCTGTACCATGGTAAAGTCTAACTCTTTGTCTATTTACCAATGGTTTTTCTGCACTTTTTAAATAATATAAATTACAATCTATATTGTAAGAAGGTTCCATTATATTTTCCTTTGCTATAACATTTCCTCTTGACACTTCTTCTAATTTTATATTAGTAAGGTTTATTGCACATCTTTGTCCCGCTTCACCTATTTCACACGGTTCATCATGAATTCTTATACCTCGTACCTTAGTTATTATTTTAGATGGATATATTTCTATACTATCCCCAACTTTAACACGTCCACTTATTACTGTTCCTGTAACAACAGTACCAAATCCTTTTATGGTAAATACTCTATCTACCGGTAATCTAAAATGTCCTTCTGTATCTTTTGGATTTACTTCACTAGTAAGCTTTTCTATATCTTCAGTAAGAGCTTCAAATCCTGATTTTGTTTTAGATGATACTTCATGGATTGGAGCATTTTCAAGGAATGTACCCTCAAATTCTTTTTTTATATCTCCTTTTATCATATCTATCCATTCATCATCAACTAAATCAGCTTTAGTAAGTACAATTATTCCTTTTTTTACATTTAAAAGTTGTAGGATTTCTAAATGTTCCCTAGTCTGTGGCATAATTCCTTCATCTGCTGCTATAACTAATAGAACAACATCTATGCTACTTATTCCTGCTAGCATATTTTTTATAAATTTTTCATGACCTGGAACATCAATTATTCCTGCTCTTTTTCCAGATGGTAAATCAAAATATGTAAAACCTAAATTAATAGAAATCCCTCTATCCTTTTCTTCTTTTAAAGTGTCAGTTTCTCTTCCTGTTAACGCTTTAATTAATGTAGTTTTTCCATGATCTATATGACCTGCAGTTCCTATAATAACGTGTTTCATAACTAACATCCTTTCAAATTAAATTTTAAAAAGACATTGGTCTACCTTATTTAATAAAATAGACCAATAAACCTTAAACTATTATTTTTGTAAACTTAGTTTTCCATGTCTTTTAAAGCCTTTATAATTTCTTTTATATCCTCTTCAAAAACAGTTCTTACATCTATTATAAACTCATTATCAAAAACTCTACCTATAATAGGAACCTCATTTAGTCTTAGATTTTTTTCTATTTCTGCTGCTGATATACCCTCATTTCTAACCTTTATAACATATGTAGGTATTTTTTCTGTTGGCATAGATCCTCCACCAACCATAGAATAATCTTCTTCTATATCAAATTTAAAATCTTTAACTACATTTCTAAGTTTTTTTCTAAATCTTATAGCTTTTTTCTTCATTTCATCTTTAGATGCTAATATCATATTTAAAGTTGGAATGTTTTTTATAGCATTCCTTTCATCTAAATAATGTCTTAATGTTCCTTCTAATCCTGCTAAAGTCATCTTATCTATTCTAAGTGCACGAGTTAATTGATTTTTTTTCATTGCTTGTATATATTTTTTCTTTCCAACTATTATTCCAGCTTGAGGTCCTCCTAGCATTTTATCTCCACTAAAAGTAACTATATCTACCCCTTTTTTTATACTATCTTGGACAGTAGGTTCATGAGTAAATCCATACTTAGTGAAATCAACCAAAACTCCACTACCAATATCTTCTACTACAGGTATTTCTTTTGTTTGTCCTAATTCTACCAATTCATCAAGTTCTACTTCTTCAGTAAATCCATAAATTTTAAAATTAGATGTATGAACCTTTAATAATATACCTGTATTTTCATTTATATTATCTTCATAATCATATAAATGAGTTCTATTAGTTGTACCTACCTCTATTAATTTAGCTCCACTAAATTTCATAACTTCTGGAATTCTAAAAGATCCACCAATTTCAACAAGTTGACCTCTTGATACTATAACCTCCTTATTTTTAGATAAAGTATCTAAAACTAGCATTATGGCTGCTGCATTATTATTAACTACTATAGCAGCCTCTGCACCGGTTATTTTTGTTATTAATTCTTCTATATGACTATATCTAGAACCTCTTTTTCCTTCTTTTATATCATATTCTAAATTATTGTATCTACTTGCCACTTCCATAGCATTTTTAACTGCATCGCTACTTAATAAAGAACGCCCTAAGTTTGTATGTATAACTGTTCCAGTAGCATTTATAACTTTTCTTAAATTATGCTGTTTTTTTCTAGTTAAAATTCCTAGTGCATAGTTTAAAACATCTTCACTTTCAAAATCATTAATTTTGTTTTCTAATATATTTCTTCTAAACTTATCTATAGCTTCTCTTAAAGAATCTACTACTAATACTCTATATGTAATATCTATTTCTTTTTGAATTAATGGCTCCTTTAATAACTCATCAATTTTCGGAAGTTTCCTTAATAATTCTTTGTTCATAAGCACTCTCCTAAACCCTAATAAATTATTTTCATTTTTAAAATAGCAATTAAACATTTTAAAATTTCAACATAAATCAGATGCATCTTTTACAAATAATTATTCTACAATTATATGCTTATCATTAAATTCTACAACTTCTCCTATTATAGAAGTTTTCAACTCTAATCTTTTTAATTCCTCAAAAAGTATAATTCCTTCTTCTTTAGGTATTGATATCAATAAACCACCTGAAGTCTGTGGATCAAATAATATGTCACAAATAAAATCATCAACATTATTTAATTCATATTTTCCGTTCAGATAATTTCTGTTATTATAGGTCCCTGCTGGAACTAAACCCATCTTTGCATATTCTTCTACAGAATTTATTATAGGTAATTTATCTTTAAATATTTTAAATGTTACCTCTGATGCACTTGCCATCTCATAACTATGTCCCATTAAGCTAAAACCTGTAACATCTGTACATGCCGTTATATTATATTTGGTTATAATTTCCCCTGCATATTTATTTAAAGTGCTCATAACTTTTACACCTTCATTATAAGCATCCTTAGATGCCATTTCTGCCTTTATAGCAGTTGTAAGTATTCCAGTTCCTAATGGCTTGGTTAAAATTAAAATATCTCCAACCTTAGATCCATAATTTTTTAATATTTTCTCTGGATGAACTAATCCCATTACGGAAAGCCCATATTTAGGCTCATCATCAGCAACACTGTGTCCACCTATAATAACTGCCCCTGCTTCTATAACTTTATCTGCTCCACCTTTTAATATTTCTCCTAAAACATCTATATTAAGACAATTAGGGAAACATACTATATTCATAGCTACAGTTGGTTTTCCTCCCATAGCGTATACATCACTTAATGAATTTGCTGCCGCTATTTGACCAAAAATGTATGGGTCATCTACTACCGGCGTAAAGAAATCTAAAGTTTGTATTGTTGCTATATCATCATTTATTTTATAAACAGCTGCATCATCTGAAGTCTCTATTCCAACTATCAAGTTTTCATTTTCCATTTTAGGTAATTTACCTAATATTTTTGAAAGGGTCTCCGGCCCTATTTTTGCTGCTCAACCTGACGTTTTTGAAAGCTCTGTCAGTCTCTTATCCATGTTAAGCCTGCTACTCAAAATATGGACAAAAATACCCATATTGAGATTTTTCCTGTTTCAATGTACTCCATTTTGCCGAAGCTACTTTGGTTTATATAGCACTCCACAGGCCTAAATTCCCATCTAGCCAACGGTACATATATAAGTATCTATTTAACGTTAGATAATCTTATATTCTTTTGCATCTCTGAGATTATATGAAGCATTTGCATCTCTATCAAAACTATAACCACACTTGCAATTATATACTCTATCTAAAAGCTTTAAGTCCTTTTTTATGCTTCCACATTTATTACAAAGTTTAGATGATGGATACCATTTACTCACTTGTCTTATTTCAATATTATTTTGATGTGATTTTGAAATAAGTTTATTTCTTAAGTCATACAATTTTTGCTTTTGTATAGCTTTAGATAAATGCTTATTCTTAATCATATTAGAAATAGCTAAATCTTCTATAGTTATAAAAACTGGTTTGATTTTCACTAGTTCTGAAACTATTTTATTATTATAATCATTTCTAATATTATATAATCTTTGATGGATTTTCTGTACCTTAACTACTTGCTTTTGGATATTTTGTCTAGTAGCTCCCTCCTTATTATTTTTATTTCTTATTTTTAA